>DESG01000173.1:0-38278 GCA_002361175.1 Lachnoclostridium sp. UBA3320
CATTCATCCACTAAGCTAAAGACTTAGTGGATGAATGCGATATTTTTTCTAAATTAGAAAGTGCCATTATTTTCACCTCCAATTTTTTATTCAGAGTGCTGTTTTGCTCTCTGTAATTATAAGTATACTAATGTTTTTTACCTCTTCAAGTACGCACTTTTTTGTAACTAAGGGGTCTGTAAGGTGACTTTTGTTATATTTACTGGCTTTTTGGGGCAAAAATTTTTTACTCATCAAAACTAAAATTTTATTAAAGCTCTTGACAATATACATATAATTATGCTGCATTCATATAACCTGAGTATTTGATTTGTTTACAAAATGTTCATAAATTAGTCATAGTTTAGACATATTAAATATGTACGATATAAATTAGAAAGTGAAAACTTTCTACTCCCACCCTATTATACGCTGGATAACGAGAGTTATCCAACAAGAAGAGCCTGCGATGGCTCTTTTTGTTTTTATCCATATATGAGGAGAAATAACATGGCAGTAAAAAATAATAAAAATAAAAATATAATAATTGTCGTAATAGTATGTATTTTATTGCTTGCAGCAGGTGTAGGAATTGGATTTAAAATATCTTCAATAAAAAACAAGCCTAGTGACTTAAAAGATAATGATTTTAATATTAATGACTATATAGAAGTTGGTGACTATAAATCTATGAAGGTTTCAATAGCGGTTACTAGAGATGATATAGATGCTGAGATTGATGATTTGAGAGACCAGAATACTACTTATGTAAAACTTGATGGCAATGTAAAAAATGGTGATATGATTTATGCTGATATAGTAGGTTATGTAGATGGGCTTAGAGCTGATGATACATGCACAAGAGATTATGTAGAAATCGGCTCTGGAGATTGGCTTGAGGGCTTTGAAGAAGCATTGATTGGTGCTAAAACAGGAGAAACAAAAGAATTTACAATAGCAATACCTATGGGGACATTTGGCAACAAAGATATAGATGGACATAATGTACAATATAAAGTAAAGGTTGAATATATATGTGGAGATGAAATTGTTCCTGAGTATAATGATGAATTTGTACAGTCAATATCAGATTATAAAACAGTCAAAGAGTATGAAAAACATCTAAAAAAAGAGTTATTAAAGGAAAATGAAGAAGACAAGGCAGAATATGCATGGGAAGAACTCCTTGATATATGTAAAGTAAAACAGTATCCTAAAGATATGATGGAATCTGCCAAAGACATAGTATTACAGGGCTATTATGGAATGTCTGAATTATATGGATTTACAAAAGATGAGATATTTCAGTCATTTGGGTATGATTCAGAAGAAGATTTTATAAACACTGACCTTGATGAGCTGGCAAGAGACACAGTAAAAGAAAACCTTGTTGCAATGGCACTTTCAGAACTTGAGAGCATATCATACACAGAAGAAGACTACAATGCAGTAGTAGATGAAGAATATTCATATAATACAGAAGAATATGCTTCAAGAGAAGACTACGAGAAGAAAAATGAGAAAGAATTAAAAGATGAGACTCTTATACAGGCGGTAAAAAAATGGCTTGCAGAAAATATAAGTTTTGTAACTAAGTAGGTATAATAAATATTTTGCAAACAAATAATTTTATCTATATTTTTTCTATTATATTGCAAAAAATAATTGAATTATTATTATTTTTGTGTAATACTAATCATGGTAGTTTCATACAATACAAATTTTTTAACAGAAGGAGGTTTTTTAGCAATGGCGTTAAAAAATCAGTACTTAATTGATTTACTTGAAACAGTAAAAAAAAGAAATGCAGGTGAGCCAGAATTTATACAGGCTGTTACAGAAGTTTTTGTATCACTTGAACCTGTTGTTGAAAAAAGGCCTGACCTTGTTGAAGCAGGTGTTTTTGAACGTATAGTAGAACCAGAAAGACAAATTATTTTCCGTGTTCCTTGGGTTGACGACAATGGAAAAACACAGGTGAACAGAGGTTTTCGTATTCAGTTCAATTCTGCAATAGGACCATATAAAGGTGGGTTAAGACTTCATCCATCAGTATATATCGGTATTATCAAATTCCTTGGCTTTGAACAGATTTTCAAAAACAGTCTTACAACACTTCCTATAGGCGGTGGCAAAGGTGGTTCTGACTTTGACCCTAAAGGAAAGAGTGATGGTGAGGTTATGCGTTTCTGCCAAAGCTTTATGACAGAACTTTACAGACATATTGGTCCTGATTGTGATGTTCCTGCTGGCGACATTGGTACAGGCGCACGTGAAATTGGGTATATGTTTGGACAATATAAAAGACTTCGCAATGAATGGTCAGGTGTTTTAACTGGTAAGGGACTTACTTACGGTGGTTCACTTGCACGTACAGAAGCTACAGGCTTTGGTCTTTGTTACTTTACTGATGAAATGCTTAAAGCTAATGGCAAGAGTTTTAAAGACCAAACTGTTGTTATATCAGGTTCTGGAAATGTTGCAATATATGCTACAAAGAAAGCTACAGAGCTTGGTGCTAAAGTTGTAGCTCTTTCAGATTCTAATGGATATATTTATGACCCTGATGGCATTGACCTTCCAGTAGTACAGCAGATTAAGGAAGTTGAAAGGGGACGTATTAAAGAATACGTGGACAGAACTTCACATAGCAACGCTACTTATACAGAGGGTTGCAGTGGCATCTGGACTATTAAATGTGATATCGCACTTCCTTGTGCTACACAGAATGAAATTGATGCAGACAGTGCTAAAATTCTTGCTGCTAATGGATGCTATGCTGTATCAGAGGGTGCTAATATGCCTTCAACTCCTGAAGCTATTGATGTTTATTTTGAAAACAAGATGCTTTATGGTCCTGCAAAGGCTGCCAATGCTGGTGGTGTTGCTACATCTGCACTTGAGATGAGCCAAAACTCAGAAAGGCTGTCATGGACATTTGAAGAAGTTGATTCTAAACTTCATGGCATTATGGCACAGATTTTTAAATCATGTGACGAAGCATCAAAAGAATATGGAATGGACGGCAACTATATGGCTGGTGCTAATATTGCAGGTTTCTTAAAGGTTGCAGAAGCTATGAAAGCACAAGGTTGTGTATAATTAGTTTTTTATTAGTTTATTATTGGCTGGCAGCTTTAATCTATTTCAAAGCTTGCCAGCTAATTTTGTCTTTTATCGCTTTTACTGTTGTATTAATAAATT
The DNA here is from genome assembly GCA_002361175.1 of Lachnoclostridium sp. UBA3320. Taxonomy (GTDB): domain Bacteria; phylum Bacillota; class Clostridia; order Lachnospirales; family Lachnospiraceae; genus Butyribacter. The sequence goes on from DESG01000173.1 coordinate 3,184, forward strand.
TTTGCATTAGTTCATAGGAAATATACACAGGAGGCACTATATCTTTGTGTTCTGTTTCAAAAAAATATTTTAAAATCCAGTTACGGCTGCCTGTAAGTTCTTGTTCTGTTATCATTCCATATATTTCATAGGGTTTAATATGTGACAATACATTATAAATTCTCTCTACTCCCTCATATTCACTTACAAGGCGAAAATCAATCATATCTACATCTTTGCTAAAATATTTAAATGTTTCCATGTCATGCTCTGTTAGCCCTGTTATAGAAATATTTTTTAGAAATTCTGGTCGTATCTCTAACATAAATTTTTCATCTGTTAACATATGTGTCCAGTAGCCAAGATATAGACTGCGCTCACTATCTGTTTGAAAGGTTTTCATATTTTCTTTCATAAAGTTAGAAAGTCTTTGTCTAAATAACGCAAGATTTTCTTTTTTATTAAAATCATAATCCATGATACCATCTCTAAAATGCGTGTGCTTTTTCATATCTCTTACATAATCATGGCGTGCCATAATGCCATCTGGACATATATTTCCTGCTATAAAGTAGTCACTGTTAAATTTTCTAATATTATATGGAGATACAATTTCTGTATCTTTTAAAATTTGTGACAGCATATCTGCCACTACAAGATGAACCATTGTTCCAGCCATTTAAGTCCTCCTTTCAAAAACATAGACAAATATGCCTATCATGGCATAAATAATGCCAGAAGATATTCTTCTGGCATTAAATTCAAATTTTTACTAATTTTAAGTTTTAGCCTACAATTCTTCTTGCACCACATGGCTGTCTGTAATACATACCAGATATTTTAATGCCATCTATATGATTACTTGCATGTACTACTGAACCACCGCCAATATACATAGCAACATGTCCTACTGAACCGCCATTTTTATAGAAGATTAAGTCCCCAGGCTTTACGTTAGATAAGCTTACTTTAGTACCATATGTTGACTGTGCACTTGATGTCCTAGGAATACTATATCCAAACTGTGCATATACACTCATAGTAAATCCTGAACAGTCTGTACCATGTCTAAGACTAGTTCCACCATATACATATGGGCATCCCACAAACTGCTGTGCATATTCTGCTATCTGAGCACCTGTGCTGCTACCATAGCTACTTGTGTTAACTGTACTTCCTGAAGAACTACTGCTGCCTGAGCTTGAAGAACTGCTGCTTGAGCTGCTTTCTGAACTTGAGGAAGAACTACTGCTTGAGCTTCCTGAAGAACTGCTGCTGCCTGAGCTTGAAGAACTGCTGCTTGAATCTCCTGAGCTGCTGTAATCACTGCTGCTAGATGAACTATCATCGTCATCTTCATCATATGATGCTTCCTCGGCTTCACGTGCTGCAGCAAGTGCTCTAAGCCTTTCTTGTTCCGCTTTTTGAGCTGCTATCCTTGCACGCTCTTTTGCAATTTCTTCTTTTCTGGAAATAGCTTTCTTAAATCTCACTCTTACGTTAACAAACTCTTTTGCAACATAGCCTCTGCCATCGTCAAGAGAAATTCTTACCCAGTTATCACCGCATAGCTTTTCTACATTAAACCTCTCTTCTTCAGGTATCTGTGTGACGATAGTTGACTTTGTACTTGTTCTTGACCTTACGTTAAGAGTGATAGTGCCTTCCTTAACTGTTATGTATTTTGTTCCATACTTGTCAGCAAGCTTTTCAGCGTCAGCGCCGATTGCAAGGAACTCTTTTTTAATATAACCTTTAACAGAACCTGACTGTATTTGTACCCAGCCACCTTTGCGAGTACGAAGAATTCTTGCAGCAGAACCTCTGTACAGCTTACCGATAATCTTAGAATCTCTTATACGTGGATGTCTGCGGATATGTACATAATTGTCAGCGATTGAAATACCTGTTGTCTTCCAACGCTCTGAAACTTTTGGTGTAGTTTTCTTTTTAGTTATTTTCGTTTTCTTCTTTTCAGTTTTCTTTTCTGCTGGTGCAGCAGTTTTCTCTGGTGCAGCAGTTTCTGCTGGTGCACCAGTTTCTTCTGGTGCAATAGTTTCTTCTGGTATAGCAGTTTCTTCTGGAGTTGTTGATTCTTCTAAAGTTATTGTATCAGGAGAATCATTACTATCCAAAACTGTATTCTGTACAAAGTTAGTTGTATAATACTTATCTAAAGATAGAGAAATTCCTGCCATCTCTGTTTCCTGACAAACTTCTGCCGCTGACGCTGTGACGTCATTCGACATATCATAACAAGCAAGCGATAATGTAAATACTGTACCTAGTACAGCAACACGCTTAACCCAATGTGTCTTAACCATAATAACCTCCAGTAATATTTATTATAAATCAAATTAAAATCAATTATTACAAATATGTTACACTGCAAGACCTATTATAACAACGGTAACAACATTTGTCAACACTTCTTTTAACACAATATTAACAAAAATCAGTCGAAGTTATTATTTTTTTTGGGAAAAATGGCATATTATGGTGAATGGTGTAAATTGGTGTGATAATTTGTTCTACGAAGCTAGAATGAGTGCTACAGCTGTAGAAAATCATATCTTTTACATTTTACTGCATAAAAATAATGTTCCTATAAGTTTATCTTCAAATAAATCATAAAGTTTCTTTGGATGCTGTCCATTCATAAGTACAACATCTATCCCTGCTTCATATGCTATCTCTACTGCATTAATTTTTGTAATCATACCGCCTGTTCCAAACTTTGTTGTAACACCACTTGCCAATGACTTTATATCATCTGTTATTTCATGCACTACTGGTATAAGTGTTGCATCTTTTGACTTGTGTGGGTCTTTGTTATAAAGTCCATCTATATCAGACATTATTATAAGTAAATCTGCTTTTGCAATAGTTGCAACTACCGCTGCCAAAGAATCATTTTCGCCAACTTCAAGCTCCAACTCGTCTATTGCAACTGTGTCATTTTCATTTATTACAGGGATTACTCTCTGTGAGATTAAACGTTCCATAGTATTTTCTACATTGCGTCTGCGGTCTTCAAGCAGTATATATTTTGTAAGAAGCATTTGTGCCACTGTTATACTGTAATTAGAAAAAAGATTGTCATACATATACATAAGCTCGCATTGTCCAATAGCAGCACACGCTTGTTTTCCAGGTGTGTCTTGTGGTCTGTCTTTTAATCCAAGCTTTCCCATGCCAAGTCCTATTGCGCCACTTGATACAAGTAATACCTCATGTCCTGCATTATGCAAGTCTGCAAGTGTCTTAACAAGCTGTTCAACACGTCTTATATTTAACAATCCAGTTTTATGTGTAAGCGTAGAAGTTCCAACTTTAACTACTATACGTTTTCTCTCACTTATCCTTCTCATTTAGAAACCTCCATTATTTTAATCTATCTTGCCCTTTCTTTTTGTTTTTTAAGTAAACTGCCCACATCAAGCATTTCCTGTGAATCTTCTTTCTTTTTATGTTTCTTATGATTTGGTTTGCCCTCGCTCTTCTTAGGTGGCTGCACTGTTGTACTTGAATCTATAACAGTGGTACTGTTTTCTGTTATTTCTTCTTTAGCAGCTGACCTTGCCTGTGCGGCAGCACTTAAAACATTAAACTTACTTTGTACAACTGCAAAAAGTTTCGCACCAAGTTTTATATCAAGTCTTCTATACACAATATCAATTATAAGAAATATCACTGCCGCTATAAGTAATGGGAGTGTTATATTCTTATAAGCTGTCACTTCTTCTAACTTACTATCAAATATACCACTAAGATTGTTTATATACTTTCCCGCTGTCTGATTTACAAAATTTTCAAGACTATCTGTTATATCTGCAAATCTGTACTCTTGTGAATACTGCATAGCAAGTCTTGTATTACGTGTATCTTTTACTGTGTTATCTTCTGTATTCTTAACATTGATTGAATAAATGCCAGAATTTTCAAGTTCTATCTCTCCTTCATAAATACTTGGAGATGTTGCTTTAAGCTCCATTTCTGTCCTTTTACCGTCAGTATCTGTAATAGTTGCCACTACTTTTGTCTTGTCTGAATACTCTGGCGTAGTATAGGTAATCTTGCCACTGTTGCCCTCTTGTGTTACACTTACTTTGCTGTCTTCTTCTTCGGCAATATCTGTAAGATAATTAATTATATTTTTCCAGAAACTAGGATAACCATTCCATGATGCATAGTTTCCCGTCCACTGATTTGTTACGTCTGAGGTAAAAGCTACAGCTCTTCCAAGCCCATACTGCCAGCAGGCAAGCACTGGGTCATTGTCTTTATCGGAAGAAAGCACTTGTATAGCTTCAGGCTTTATGCTTGTCGCTATATATCCTGCCATAGCCGGAAGTCCATCTTCTACCTCGCTTCCAAGAATACTGCTGTTACTTTTTATTATAGGAGTAAATACATGATTTACAATATATTCTTTCTGTGCAAGGTACACTTCCTGTGCAAATATCCTTGAAAGCTCTGAATTGGCATTAGTATTGTAAAACCTCCCTCCGTTGGCTTGTGCAAGCCTTTCTAAAAAATTGTTGTCTGCATCTGAACCTATTGCAACAGTTGAAAGCGTAATATTATTTTCCTGAAGTCTTTCTATAAGCCCTGGATAGGCATTATAATATCCGTCCTGTCCATCTGTAAGTAAAATTATATGTTTAAGCTGACAGTCTACATCCTTAATTTTGTCATATGCTTCCCTTACAGCTGGATATATATTAGTTCCGCCTCCGCCTTTAATACCATATATCCCTGCTTTTATATTGTTTTTATTGTCTGCTTTCTGTATATTGACATTCCAGCCATAAGTGTCATCAAATGATATAACACCTATACTGTCTGTATCACGCAGGTTGTCTACAGCCGAAGCAGCAGCATCTTTTGCCATATCAATTTTGCCATTGCCGCTATCGTCTGACAGCATACTGCCTGATTTATCTATAACCATTACCATAGCCATCTCTGGTATTTTCTTTTCCTGTGAAACGTCCATATTAACAGGAAGTACATCTTCAAGCGGTGTATTTTTATAATTGCCAAGTGCAAAGCTTTTTTTCCCGCCTATAGCAGCAAATCCTCCGCCATAATCTTTTATATATGAATCAAGTGCATCTATAAATCCAGTAGGAAGGCTATCAGCAGAAGTATTTTCCATAATTATGCATTTATATTGATTCATATCTTCAAGTCTTTTAGGTGCTGCCTTTGCAGCAACAACATCAAACTTTATATTAGCAGAAGACAAAAGTTTTTGAAACTCTTTTGATTCATTTTTTATACCTTCGATAAGAAGTATTTTTTTTGCACTATTAGCCTCTGTAAATGCAGAATATTCATTGTTAATACTAACAGAATCTTTTTCAGGTATAATAACAGCCTTATATTCAGCAAACCCTTGCTTTTTTCTGGTATCTTGAAAAATAAATGAATTAGAACCCGCCTGTAGTGAAACTTTTTCTTGTTTACTAAGTTTTCCTCCTGTATACAACTGTAGAACAGCATTTGTTTTAACTGTACTCTCTACTTCCACTTGTACTCTGAATTTATCTCCAGCTTGTATCTTTTCTGGAACTGATAAATCAGATATATAAGCTTCATTACCAATATCAAAGTTTTTCTGTAAGACATTTACCTCTACATGCTCTGCCATAAGTATGGCAGACATATTGTCAATCTCTCCTTCATTCTGGCTGCCATCTGTAATAAGCACCATGCGTTTTGCTTCATCGTCACCAAAAAGAGCCATACCAGAACGCACTGCTTTTTCTATATTGGTAGCTGTCACAACTGGCATTGTTTCTACATCTGTAAACAAATTTATATCAGACATAAACTGTTCAACTTTTGCATCAGCACCAAATGCAACAACAGCCGCTCTGTCACCGCTTGGCAGTTCTTTTAATGCATCTTTTACCATATTCACAGCTTCATCCCTGTGTGTGGCAAAGCTTTCAGAAACATCAATTAAAAATACAGTGCCTGTATCTTTAGAACTTATATTTATTGATATATCCGCCATAGCGCATATTATAAGACACATAAGAATAAATCTTGTGCCTATAATACTATATTTACGCACTTTGTCACCAATCCTTAAACTTCGAGAGGTTATAAAAAGTATAATGGCAATAACTGGTATAAGTAATAATACAACTGGATATTGTACAGCAATCTTCATAATAACCTCCATTTACAAGCGTTTTCTATATATACGCCACTCTGCCATAAGAATAATTAAAAGCATGGCAAGTATAGGCATAACGACCATCTTTTTAGAAATACTGCCATTTATTTTTTTACTTACTTCTGTTTTGGTATTTTTATCAGATACTACTACTGCTTTTTCTAAAACATCTGATTCATCTTCTGGAAATGAAACAGTAAAATACATTCTGTCATCTCCTTCCTCTATATAATATATGCCTGCATTTAAAGTTCCTGTAAAGACAGCCATGCCGCTGTCAAGATTATATGTTTCTTTTGTGCCATCAGGCTTAACTACAACTGCGCTTTTGGAATTACCTTTTTTCTGAATACCCGCTGGTTCGCCTGCCTTGTACACAGTTTTTTCTATTATCCTTGCAGACATTGTTTTTCTTAAAAGATTATACATAAATATCGGAAACTCTGTCTGTAATGGAAAGTCTGTATTGTGCAAATCAAAACCTGTAACAGCAATCATTCTTCCATTGTAATTTCCAATATATCCTGCTGAAAGTTTATCGTTTGTGTTAAAAAAGCTTGAAGCCCACTTTGGTGTATTAAATGTTGAAACGTCAAGACAGCTAAATGAATAGTCCTCTATATACTCTGTAACATCACACTTTACAGCTTTTACAAGGCTTGTCATACCTTTTTTCTTGTTTTTACTTTCTTTATCTTTTGTTGTAAAGATTTCCTGCTGCCAGTTTGTGTTACTTTTTTTAGGAGGGTTTATAAATATAAGATTGCCATTTACTGGAAGTTTGTCAGGAAGTATTCCATCATATACTATAAGGCTATACTCCTCTTCTTTAGCAGCCTCAATATCTTTTGGCGTAACCTTGTCAACTGTCTTATTGCCTAAAAGTTTTAAAGATTTCTCAAGAAATGTGTTTTTATCTGTAACAAGAAGTATCTTTTCGTCATTTTCGCCGTTAAGAATATCATATGTCTTATTATCGCCTGCAAGCATATCTTTTGAATTAAGCTCTGCCATAAGGTATGGTGTATCTTTAAGTACACTGTTAAATCTGCTTTTTGAAATATCTTTAAAATATATTACACTGCTTTCGCTAGGTTCTACTGTTACACTCTGTATATCATAAAGCTTACTGCCTATATATAAATTTACATCTGTATTTAACTTATTCTTGCCATAGTTGTCAACCCTTGCCATAACTTTTACAGTGCCGTTTTCTGATACTGTATGGCTTAAACTTTGTATTGCCCCATTATCCCCTTGTACGCTTAAATCAACTACTTCACAATTTATATTTTGCATATTTGCACTGCTGTCTGTAAATGCTAGTACTTTATAGCTTTCCCATACAGAAGTTATTGACTGTGCCATGCTTACACCAGTATTAAGCGAACCTGATATATCAGTTGCATTTATACTGTTTATAGCATCTATTACTCGTTTTTTATCATCTGAGCCAGAAATTATAAGCTCTGATGTACTTCCTGCCGTCATAATAGTATATCTTATACCGTCATTAGCGCTTATATAATCTATAGCCTGTTTTTTAGCAGTCTCAAGTTTTGTATCATTTTCTGAATACAGTCCAGACATACTTGCACTATTATCAATCATTATAAGCATATTTAAATACTCACTGCCGCCTCCTGCAATATATGGAGACATCATTGCTGCTATTAAAAATATAAGTGCCGCTATTTGCAGATACATAAGTATATTATTGCGAAATTTCTCCCAAGGCGTAGATGCTTGGATATTTTCATATGCTTCTCTCCAGAGGTTTAAAGCAGATATTTTTTGATTCTTAACTTTCTGCTTTAAAAGGTATAAAAGTACAATACCAGGTATTAAGACAGCAAATAGAGCTGGCCATAACCTCACAATTCCCATAATTGCCTCCATTCAGATATTTTCAAGCTGTCCGCTTCTTATGCCTTTATATATAAATGTTTCTATAGTTTCATCACTACAAATTGGTATATAATGTGCCTGATAGTGCTTTGCACACTCTTCTACTCTGCCTGTAAACTTTTTAAGTACATGCTTATACTGCTTACAAAGATGGCTTGTCGCTGTTACTTTTAAGATATCACCTGTCTCTGCGTCCAAAAGACCTATAGTACCCTCAAGTGTTGGCTCTATCTCTTCTGGTGACAGTACGTGAAGTATTAATACTTCTTGTTTCATATATTTAAGATACCTTATCATATCCACTATGCTATTTATATTTTCATCTGTTGTATCTTTGCTAAACAAATCCGATATAATAACAGTGACACCTCTCTGATTAAATGGTATACCTCTGACACTTTTATATAAATTTGTTTTTCCAAAAAATTCCATATTTTCAAGCCACAAGGCTGCTTTATTAAACCCCTGTCTGCCTGTAAAATCACTGCTATTTATAATTTTATCCTCACATATTGCAGATAGGCGCACTCTGTCAAGGTTGTTAAGTGCCATATAACTTATCGCACCTGCAAGCCTTGCTGCACAAACACTTTTACTTGGATGTCCAAAATCCATAGAAGCACTTGCATCTACAATTATAGAATAATATGCTTCTCTTTCCTCTACAAATAGCTTTACAAAAAGCTTTTCCATCCTGCCATAAGTATTCCAGTCAATTCTTCTTATATCATCACCTGGCACATATTCTCTAAAGTCGGCAAACTCTACACTGCTTCCTTTAGCCGCTGACTTTCTCATACCACTTCTGCCGCCCTGCATTGTAATTCTTGTAACAATCTTTATACGGTTTAAACCTCTAAAAAATGAACCATCAAAAATTTTTTCTTCCATACTCTCAGCCCTTTGAAATGCCACTAATCATCTCCTTAAGCACATCATCTATATCAATGCCCTCAGAAACTGCCTCAAATCCTGCCATTACTCTGTGTCTTAGTGCAGGAAGTGCAACCGCATCTACATCATCAAATGAAACATTATATCTTCCATCAAGCAGCGCTCTTGCCTTAGAAGTTAGAAATATTGCCTGTGCCGCCCTTGGGCTTGCTCCTGCATCAAGATACTTTTTTACATTAGGCATAGCATTTGGAAGTTCTGGGTGTGTGCCTAATACAATTTTTAGTGCGTATTCCTGTACAGCGTCTGCCACTGGAATATCTCTTATAAGTGTTCGCATATTTATTATATCATCGCCGCTTAATATAGAATTTAATACAGGTTTTGTATTAGTGACGGTTACATCCATAATCTTTTTAAGTTCACTTAGGTTGGGAAATTCCATATTTATCTTAAATATAAAACGGTCAAGCTGCGCTTCTGGCAATGGATAAGTGCCTTCGTTTTCAATAGGGTTTTGTGTTGCCAGTACCATATACGGCTGTGGCAGCTGGTAAGTGTTTTTTCCCACTGTAACAGTCTTTTCTTGCATCGCTTCAAGCATTGCCGCTTGTGTCTTTGGCGTAGCCCTGTTAATCTCGTCTGCAAGAACTATATTGGCAAACACAGGTCCTTGCTCAAACCTAAACACATTGTTGCCATTTTCTTTTATAATAAGGTTTGTACCTGTAACATCAGCTGGCATAAGGTCAGGTGTAAACTGTATTCTTGAAAAAGATAAATCAAGTACCTTTGAAATAGTCTTTACAAGCTGTGTCTTTCCAAGCCCTGGCACACCTTCTAAAAGCACATTGCCATCAGCAAGAATTGCAAGCATAATTTCATGTACAACTTCTTCTTGCCCTATAATAGCTTTGGCAATCTCTTCTTCACATGCTTTCATACTGCTAATTATATTGTCAATAGTTTCTCTATCTGCCATTACTAACCTCCATCTAACTTACTTACTCACCAAATCCACTAAAATATTCTTTTACAATATCTTTCATAGCAGATGGCACTTTATTGCTATCTATCTTTGCATATGCTTCACTGCTGTAATCACCTATTACCGTGTCAAGTTCTGTCTTACTTCCTGATAAAGCTCCTCCCATCTGGTTGCTTTTTTCTGTAATTGTCGCTTCACCATTCTTTTTACCTGTGAGATTGTCATCACTTCCTTGCTTTTTGCCAGTAAGATAAATGGCTTCTCCTTTGCCTTCCTGTTCTTTGCGCTCAAGCCCTTCACTGTTGCCCATATTCCAGCCAGCGCCATTACCAGAACCACCACCATTGCCATTTCCCTGTCCATTACCACTGCCACTGCCGTTGCCCTGTCCACTGCCATTTCCTGAGCCATTGCCAGAACCACCACCTGGAACACCACTTGCAGAAGGATTTGCTGAACCACTTGGATTTGAACCAGATGCAGAAGGAGTTGCAGAGGAAGTTTGAGCACCACCCTGTGAGCCATTGTTTCCAGAAGATGCAGTTATTGTAGCTGCTGCCATCTGTGCATCTCTGTTTCCTATGCCAGACAGTGATGATGCTACCTCAGAAGCTGTAATTTCTCCGTCTTCCATTGCTTTTTTAAGTTCTTCAATCAGTTGCTCCATCTGCTCTGGCGTAAGGCTTTCAGCAACATTTTTAAGTTCATTTATTAAATCCTTATTAATACCACTTTTTTGTGTTATATCATTAAGATTTTTATTAAAATTTGCCATTTTAGCAAGGTTAGTGTCAGGTACAAGCGGCTGAAAAGCTTTGAGTAATTCTTTATTATCTGCCTCTGCAAGTTCTTGTTTAAGCTTACTTTTAAGCCTTTCCTCTGCTTTCTTTATATCACTTTCATCAGTTGCCTCTGCGAGTTCTTTCTTAGCCTCTTCTAAAATCTTTTTAAGTTTTTTAGCCTCTGCATCTTCAACTCCATTAGCTTTGGCATTATCTAAAAGCTCCATTGCCTCCTCTGCCTTTTTCTCTACCTCTTTTGCCTGTATAGCAAGTTTGTGAATTGCCTTAGCATCTTTTCTTGCCTGAGAAGGCACAAATATGCAGATTACAAACATACACACCAGTATGCTAGAGACTATATATCTCTTCCAAGGATAATTAAGCGGCAGTCGCAATTTTTTATCAAAGCGGTTAATCTCATTAACAGTATCTTCTTTTAGAAGTCCTGCAAATCCATCTTCTAAACCTATAAACTCAATACTTGTTACAAGTCTTTCTTTTAATCCTGCACTATCTGCATACCTTGCCGCCTCATACATATTTGTGCGTTTAATAATAAGATATATAAATGACAATAAAAATCCTGCAAGTATAATTATCAATCCATATAGCGCAGCATAATAAATTGGAACAAATATTGCTATGGTATTTAGTATAAATGCTAAAGATGCAGTTATAAGCAGACACCATGAAATATATACAAGCCATTTTTGCATATTTTTGCGTCTTGCAATAACTTTTAAAAAATTTTTTATCTTTTCATCAGCCATCTACACCACCAGACTCCTCTTTCTTTTTTCTTCTTTTCTTCTTTGTCTTTCTCGCTTTTTCTTTTCTTCTTAATGGGTCAAGAAACCTTGTAGCTAAGAATAAAAATATACATGTAAGCACAAGCTGTACAACAATACTACATTCAAACCAGTGGTCAACAAACAGTGATGGTATATGTCCATTAAGTCCTGAACTAAGCGCAGAAACTAAGTTCTCAGATGAATACTGACTTATCACCATTTCTAACATTGTAAAAGCTGGATTTATAAGTAGAAAATATGCAGCCCATGTGACATCAGGATATGGAGCTGTATTGCTTTGCATATTGTAATAATACATATTAGCACTTGCATTAGCTACAAAAACTACAATTACTGTTACTCCACATACAATCATAAGTATTCCAAATGATAAAACTATGGCAGGAATTGCTTTTTTAAGGAGTGCAGAAGAGAACATCCCTATACTGCCTATATAAAGTGATATCACTATTATTATTAATACAAACTGCAAAACATTTATCATATTTATGCCGCCTATAGTAAACACTATAGATATTACAGGAAGACTTGAAAACACCAATAAAAGCACCATGCTTATTGACGACATAAGCTTTCCAATTACTATCTGCATAGGTTTTAATACTGTAGTAAGCAGTATTTCAAGCGTCTGTTTTTCTCTTTCACCAGCTATGCTTCCTGCTGTAAATACTGGCACTAAAAGTGCTACCATCACTGCTTCCAGACAGATAAGTATAAAATACACTGTTATAGCACCTGAGTAATCTATTCTAGTATTTATATTTACATTAAAGAATACCTCAAACCCAAAAAGTGCTATTGCAATAAGTACAAGATTAAACAAAAGTATTGTCATTGCAAACTTTACTGAACGCACTCTTAATTTCATCTCTTTGCCATATACTGGATTTACTTTCATCAGTTTAACACCTCCTTTTTTGCTGTAACCATCATAAATACTTCTTCAAGATTGCCAGTTTCACGCATATATGACACAACTTTTATTCCATTATTTACAAGGTTTGCAAGAAGTGCTGCTTCTTCTTCATCATCGCCATCAAATGATACAGTTATATCTTCTCCATCAATAGAAAGATTTTCCACCTTTGGATTTTCTTTAATAATGCGTACTGCAGATTCTACACTTTCTATAACATGAATTTTTAATGGATTTGTTGTGTTAAGCTTTCTCATAATATCTTCAACAGTGCCTTTTGTTACCATCTTGCCTTTATCTATAATGCCTATAGTAGTACACATCTCGGCAAGCTCTGATAAAATATGTGAGCTTATAACAATTGTCTTTCCCATATCATGTAAGTTCTTAAGTATGCCCTTCATTTCAAACCTTGCTCTTGGGTCAAGTCCTGAAGCTGGCTCGTCAAGTATAAGAAGTTCTGGATTGTGTACAAGGCTTCTTGCAAGGCAGAGCCTTTGTTTCATACCTCTTGAAAGACTGTCTACATAAAATTCTGCTTTATCGCCAAGATTTACAAGGTCCATAAGCTCCATGCACATATTCGTTGCTTTCTTTCCAGTAATGCCATATATTGATGCATAAAACTCCATATATTCTATCGCTTTAAGATTGTCATATACTCCAAAGAAATCAGGCATATATCCTATTCTTCTTTTTAGACTCTGACTGTCTTTAAGTGCATCCACATCAGCAACCTGTACCTGTCCGCCATCTGCCTTTAAAAGTCCTGATATTATACGCATGGTAGTTGTCTTGCCAGCGCCATTAGGCCCAACAAAGCCAAACAACTCACCCTTATCAATCGAAAGGTTTAGATGGTCAAGCGCAACAAACTTTCCATAATGCTTATACAAATTCTCTATTTCTACCATTGTTACCTCCTTTTATTTTTATATTTGCCAGCCAGTATCACCCTTGGCAATGTCATTGAGTCTACCGAATACATACTCTGGTCATATGCAATATCATAATATATTATAAGAGTTCCATCATCTTCAAGATACTTTTCTATATCATCTATTTCTGCATCTTGTGCAGACTTAATAATTGTCACATATTTTCCAGTATCTTTATCAAGCACCTTTGCCTCTCCCATAAATGCATTTTCTGCATATCCATAATTTTGAATACTGTATTCACCGCCTCCTGCAGTGTTTTTATTATATATGATTTTTTTCAGACTGAAATTGTCTGGAAATTTGTATTTTACCTCTAAGTTGTTATTTATGCTGTTATTTATATTGTCATATACATAATAACCATCAGTCTTATTGTTATCATAATCAGAGACATACGTTTCAAGTGAACCTATAGTGTCATATCCGTCAATCTTTTCTGCAACCTTTACAGTTTTATAGACACCCGTTGCACCATACTTGTCATAATCAAAAACATCTGTAAAGCCTGTTTCAGCATTATCTGCTACAAATCCATAAAACCATGAATCAGGGGACTTATTATATGAAACAAAATTCATAATCATTGCATATTTTCTTTTTATATCATTGCTGACACCATTACTATAATAACTTCCACCTATTGCAGCACTTAACTGAGATTCAAAATCAGATGAATAATTGTTTTCATCATAAATATCTTCTTTTGGTGTCTTAGAAAGGTCAAATGCTCTGCCCGCTGGAAAATCACCAATATAATACAAAATACCCCTACTGTAAAAAATACAGTCCTCAAGGTCACATGACATCTTGTTGTTTATTATCCCTGAAAGTTTGCCATCTTTTCTGCTTGCATTTATCTCAACTACGCCTTTGGTAGTACTTTTATTGTCTATTTCAAAATAAACGCTTTCAAATGCTGAAAGATTTTTCATAATTAATCTAGTATCTGAGGCACTGTATTCTATGCCATAATCAAAATCATTTTTATACATATCTTCAGCTGACATAGAATAATAAACATTATTTAATTTTTTTGGAAGTATATCACTTTCACTTGGAATAACTGTTTCATAAGATTTATTAGAGGAGCTTGTAAGTGAAAATGCTGTGTTTACTTTATTCTCACCACTTGCTTTTTGGGGCAGCTCTATTGTTGAAACGTAATTTATATATGGTTTTTGTATACGTGTACTTGTTCCAATCAAATAAATTGTTATTGAAAAAGCAGCAGAAATCACCGGAATAATGCCCCAAAGCAAATTTCTTTTATCTTTTTTCTTAGTAATTATATATGCAATAGGTCCTGCAAGGAGGACATATACTATTAAAAGTACTCCATAAAGTTTAAGGTTTGGAAGGGAATCTGTCTCATTTAATGTCAATGCTTCGTCTTCCTCATAATACCCATATGATGAATTACATGGATATGAATGAATCTGTATACCCATATAATCTTTTCTTGTGTCACTTAAATTATCTTTAATTGTATTTACAATTAATCTGCCATAAAGATTAGTTGCTTCATTTGAAAGTGCCAGCGAAAATTCTGAAACAAGCACATTGCCCTTTCCATATGGCAATGAACTTATAAGCCTTTCCTTTCCATCTGTTAAAACTGGTGTTGAACCTTTTATCCTAAGTCGTGTTATATCTAGTGGAATTTTTTTATTAAACAAGTTTTCGCCAATAAGACTTGTAAGCTCTTTTCTTGTCACGCCAAAATTTGTTCTTATACTTCTGGCACTTCCTATGCGCCCATTTAAAAGACTGCCTGAAAATGCTTTAAGTACCTTGTCAGCATCAGCACCGCTTCCAAGCATAAGTGTGCCGCCATCATTTATCCAGTCCTTTATTGCCTTAACCTGTCCTTCTGATAATCTGCTTGTGTCAAAATCATCTATTATTATAACATCAAGCGCATCTATCATATTTACATCAGTTGTAATGTCATCACTTTCCATTTCAAATAAATACCCTTCATCATCAGTATTAAAAGATGTTTTATCTGCGGCTAATTCATTAGAAATATAATTAAGAGTACCTGCATCATCAGAAAGTACACCAATATATAGTTTACTTGAAAAATTATTGGAATTTGCATTAATATATTTTTCACAAAGTATCTTGTCATTTTCATCGCACAATGCAAATCCTATAGAATTATCTGAATCTAACTCTGGTACAGCAAGCTGTACTTTCTTTTCTTCACCTGCTGCAACAGCAAAAACTTTTTGTGATACCGCACTTCCATCTGCACTGCGTCTTGAATATTTTACTCTAAACTTTCCTGTAAAATCATTGCCTTTATTATCTATAATTGCATCTATCCTTAGATTCCTACCAATTTTGTATTGTCCTTTATATCCAACCTTTATTTTTACATTAATATCGTCAGTACTCATTGTGATTTCACCGTTGTTATCTAAGCCACCAACCTTTATATTACTTGCTGCTTTTGCGTTTATTGGCATTGTACATAGCAGCACAACAGCCATAAATAATATAATTATCTTCTTCATAATCAACCTCCCTTTTCATCTATAGGAAGTGCTATCGTAAAACACGTTCCCTTTATACCACTTTTAACAGTTATCTTTCCACCGTGAAGAATAGCAATTTCTTGTGCTATATTAAGTCCAAGACCTGTTCCTCCTGTCTGAGAAGACCTAGAATGTTCCACCCTGTAAAATTTATCAAAAATATGCTCTAAACTTTCTTCTGGTATAATTAATCCGAAGTTAGTTACACGTATTTGAAGTTCTTTTTCATATTTTTCAATTTCAATATAGACAGTTTTGCCGTCTTTGCCATACTTTACGGCATTGCTAATAAGATTTGACACTGCCCTTGCTATAAGCTCACCATCAACTTCCATAACTAAACTGTATACATTTTGCTTTAATGAATATTCAAGGTTATTTTCCATAAAAAGCGGATAAAATTCTTCTGCCATCTGCTCAACAAGTTTAACAATATCTATGCTGCTCCTATGAAGGCTTATCTCGCCACTCATAAGCTTTGTATAATTAAACAGCTCTTCTATAAGTCCCTGCATCCTATTTGCTTTTCGCATAGCTATACATGCATATTTTTGTCTTTCTTCCAGTGTATATTTCTTTGTATCTGTGGCAAGCTGTAAGTAGCCAATAATCGAAGTAAGCGGTGTGCGCAAATCATGTGCTACACATGCAATCATGTCTTTATTCGCCTGTAACGCTTCCCTTTCTGAATTCATAAGTCTATCTATCTCATCAGACATATGATTTACTTGTGAAACTATCTCACCTATCTCATCGTCCCTGTTTACTCCTGTTATTCTTACACCCATCTCTCCTGCTGCTATATTAGAAATGCAATTTGAAATATAACCCATATCCTTAGTAACACGTCTTGTAATCAGCAAAAAATAAATTATAAATAATAAAAATCCAATAAATAATATAATAAACATAATGACTACCAATGTGTCTTTGTTCCAGTGTTTTATACTGTTATAAGCTAAAAATTTGTCTTTATCTTCATACACATTTTTTTTATTAATAAGCATATTTTTGCCATAGCCATGTTTAGAGACACCAAAAGTACGTGCAATCATTACTAATATAAATCCTATAAAAAATTCTGTAATAAGCGCAAGAATTAGGCTTATCATAGCATATATTACAAGTTCTGCACGAAGACTTCTATAGATACTACGCTTCAATTTTGTACCCCACTCCCCACACAGTTTTTATAATTTGCGCATGTCTTGAATCAAGTTCAATTTTCTCTCGTAGTCTTCTTATATGCACCATAACTGTATTGCTCATTTCAAAGCTTTTTTCTTTCCACACTTTCTCAAAAATCTCATCTGTAGAAAATACATTATTAGGGTGAGATGCCATCAAAAACAATATATCAAATTCTATAGGTGTAAGTTTTACATCTTTTCCATACGCCTTTACCTGATGAAGACTTCTGTCCATCCAGAGGTTTTCAAGTTCAACAGTTCCTGCTGGTCTTTCATTTGCCCCTCCAAAACTTTGGTAGCGTCTAAGCTGTGACTTTACTCTTGCAATAAGTTCCATTGTATTAAATGGTTTTGTAACATAATCATCTGCTCCATTGATAAGTCCTTCCACTTTATCAGTTTCACCGTCTCTTGCACTAAGCATTATTATAGGTATTGTGCTGCTTTCACGTATCTTGGCACACACTTTGCGCCCATCAATGCCAGGCATCATTATATCCAGTATAGCAAGGTCTATATTTTCCCTTTCAAAGATACGAATTGCTTCTTTTCCATCATATGCTTTAAAACAGTTGTATCCTTCACCTATAAGATGAATTGCAACTAAGTTAGCTATATCGTGGTCATCATCGACAATTAGAATATTGGTGCTATCCATATAAAAATCCCTCATTTCTACAAAATCGCAGTTTTAATTCTTTAAATTAAGAATACCATATAGAAATCACAAATTCCTTACTTTTTTCTTAAAAAGAGATTATATAAAGTTTAAGAATCATCGCCAGAACTGGAAGTTAAAATGAAAACTAGTAAAAACTGATATTATGTGTTATACTAATATCGTTAGCTGGCATAATTTAAAAAAAGGAGCAATTTATGAAAGGAATAATACTTGCTGGCGGTTCTGGAACAAGATTGTACCCTCTTACGATGGTTACATCTAAACAGCTGCTGCCAGTTTATGACAAACCTATGATTTATTACCCACTATCAACTCTTATGCTTGCAGGAATACGTGATATTCTTATAATATCTACACCTGTTGACATAGGTAATTTTGAACGTCTTCTTGGTGATGGCAGCAGTTTTGGCATACATCTCGAATACAAAGTACAGCCTTCTCCAGACGGTCTGGCACAGGCATTTATTATAGGCGAAGACTTTATAAATGGAGATGCTTGTGCAATGGTACTTGGTGACAACATTTTCTATGGCAGCGGACTTGGCAGGCATTTGCGTGATGCCGTTTCCAGACCAAATGGTGCTACAATATTTGGCTACTATGTAAATGACCCTGAAAGGTTTGGTATAGTTGAATTTGATAAAGATGGCAAAGCTATTTCTATAGAAGAAAAACCAGAACATCCAAAGTCAAACTACTGTGTGACTGGGCTTTATTTTTATGATAATAGAGTTGTGGATATGGCAAAGAAAGTAAAACCTTCTGCACGTGGTGAATTGGAAATCACAGACCTTAACAGAATGTATCTTGAAGAGGGCTTGCTTAATGTAATAACGTTAGGACGTGGCTATGCATGGCTTGACACTGGTACAGTTGATGCACTTTCAGAAGCTACTGAATTTGTAAAAGTTATTGAAAATCGTCAAGGTATAAAAATATCTGCGGTAGAAGAAATTGCATTTAAAAATGGATGGATATCCAAAGAAAAGCTTATAGAATCTGCCAAACTTTATGGCAAGTCGGCATATGGCAGACATCTAAGACAAGTTGCAGATAGCAGAATAAAATATTAAAATTTTTATTATGGAGGTTTATTATGAATATAATTGTAACAGGCGGAGCTGGATTTATCGGAGGCAATTTCTGTCACTATATGACAGAAAAATATCCCAAAGACACTATACTTTGCATTGATAAACTCACATACGCTGGCAATATGGAAACGCTTGCGCCTATAATGGACAAGCCAAATTTTAAATTTTTCAAGGCAGATATAGCAGATAGGGAAGTTATATATCAAATTTTTGAAAAAGAAAAGCCTGATATAGTAGTCAATTTTGCTGCTGAAAGCCATGTTGACCGTTCGATAAATGAACCTGAAATATTTTTGCGTACTAATATAATAGGTACTAGTGTTATGCTTGACGCATGCCGCAAATTTGGAATAAAGCGTTATCATCAAGTGTCTACTGATGAAGTATATGGAGACCTTCCGCTTGACAGACCAGACCTTTTCTTTACAGAAACAACACCTCTTCACACAAGCAGTCCTTACTCTGCTTCTAAAGCATCTGCCGACTTGCTTGTACAGGCATATTCACGTACTTATAAACTTCCATGTACCATTTCACGATGCTCAAATAACTATGGACCTTACCATTTTCCTGAGAAGTTTATTCCACTTGCCATTGCCAATATACTTAATAATAAGAAAGTACCAGTTTATGGCACTGGTGAAAATGTACGTGACTGGCTTTATGTAAAAGACCACTGTATTGCAATAGACCTTATAATACGAAAAGGTACAGCAGGTGAGATATATAATATAGGCGGACACAATGAAAAAACCAATCTTGAAGTCGTAAAAACGGTTCTGGCAGGACTTGGCAAAACAGAAGAGTTTATAGATTATGTAACCGATAGACCAGGGCATGACAGACGTTATGCAATAGACCCAACTAAGATACACAATGAACTTGGCTGGCTTCCTGAAACAACATTTGAAGAAGGCATTAAAAAGACTATTAAATGGTATCTGGACAATAGAAGTTGGTGGGAAAATATTATTAATGGTGACTATCAGAATTATTATCAAAAAATGTATGGAAATCGTGAAAGTATTTCATAAATTAAAAGTAAGGCTACAACTTTTATAATTACAATAAGGTTGCAGCCTTAAATTCTAATATTATATAAGGTTCTCTGCCTTGCACAAGTCTAGGGCAGCAGCAATTACTTTATCCATATCATAGTATTTATACTGTCCAAGTCTTCCGCCAAACACAACATTTTTTTCACTTTCTGCCAGTTTTTTATACTGCTCATAAAGTGAATCATTTCTTTTATTGTTTACTGGATAATATGGCTCACTTCCCTTTTTCCATTCTGATGAATATTCCCTGCTTATAATAGTAAAAGGCTGTGTTCCAAAATCAAAATGCTTGTGTTCGATAATACGTGTATATGGCACATCAGCTGACGTATAATTTACAACAGCATTACCTTGATAATTATCACAGTCAAGCCTTTCTGTTTCAAAGCGCACCAAGCGATATTCAAGCACACCAAGTTTATAGTTGTAAAATTCATCAATCATACCAGTATAAATAATTCTATCTGCATCTATACTGTCTTTTATGCTGGCATAATCTGTTGAAAGCTTAACTTCAATGCCTTCAAGCATCTTTTCAACTATTGCAGTATATCCTCCATATGGAATACCTTGATATCTGTCATTAAAATAATTGTTGTCATAAGTAAATCTAAGTGGAAGTCTTTTTATAATAAATGCAGGCAAATCCTTACATTCACGTCCCCACTGTTTCTGTGTATAGCCTTTAACTAATTTTTCATACACATCACGCCCAGCAAGTTTTAAAGCCTGTTCTTCAAGATTTGAAGGCTCATCAATATTAAGTTCACTAATCTGTTCCTCAATAATTTTCTGTGCCTCAGCCGGAGTTTTAATCCCCCACATTTTACTAAATGTATTCATATTAAAAGGGAGATTGTATAATTCATCATTATATATTGCAATCGGTGAATTAATATAATTATTAAATTCCGCAAAACGGTTGATATATTCCCATATTTTTTTATCAGATGTATGGAAAATATGCGCACCATATTTGTGAACTTTTATTCCATCTACATCTTCTGTGTACACATTTCCTGCAATATGTGGTCTTCTGTCAATAACAATACACTTTTTTCCTGCATTTGCTGCTTCATGTGCAAAAACCGACCCAAATAAGCCTGCTCCTACTATTAAATAATCATATTTCACTGCACTTCCTCATTTCTTATTCCTGTTAAAAATAAATAATTTACTAAATAAATAGTTCAGTATAACAACAAGTACATTTGAAAAAATCTTCATAAAGATATCATTAAAGTGCAATATATCAACTGATAGATACATTATTACAATATCCATAACACCAGTGGCAATCCTACACCCTAAAAATGATATACATTCTTTAACAAGCATTACAAATGTATTTGTTTTGCTTTCAAAAACAAATATTTTATTAGTAACATAAGCAAAAATTACACTTATCACCCATGCCACCGAAGTGCTTTCTACAGTATCCATATAGAAAACATGCGAACAAACTGTATAAGCAATTATATTTATTAATGTAGTAAGTCCTCCAAAAATTAAATACAGAATAGCTTCTTTATACCTTAAATACAGTTCCCATATTTTTCTAAACATTGTTTACCTCAAATTATAAATCAATAGAGCCTGTCTTTTCTGCATCGTCATTTATCACATAGTATGCTTTGCCTTCTTGTGGCTTAACATATAAAGTCACTGACTCAATAAGAGACTTGTCCTGTCCAGATGTAGTACAATATGCCTTGGCTGCTGCTTCAAACATAAGCTCATCACTAAACTCCAAATCGTTATATTGAATATACAGTTTATGCTTGATAGAGTCACTTTTTTTAGTCTGTGTTACTACTGGTGTACTCTCTTTTTTTACCTCTGCGACATCTTTCTCTTTTACTTCTTTTACATCTTTTGCCACATTGTCAACTTTCTTTTCACTTATAGTACTCATAATTACATATGTCCTTCTTTCTTTAATTATTTGGCATTTTCAGTTATCCATACTATTATAAAGTAAAGAAACGAATATGTCAAAATAAATATATATATCTTTTAATATTTATTAGTACGTATAAATAATTATTCAGTTTTGACGCTTACGTATCTTTTTTATTCTTTTTAAAACAGATGTATCAAGATTATTTTCCTTGATAATCCTAAGTGCAACCATTTTATTTATTCTATAATTTATTGATACAGTTCTTTTTCCATCTGTGTAAATAAAGTGGTCTCCGCTCTGTCTTGACAGTTTAAATCCGTTTCCCTCTAAAATACGCTGCATCTCCTTTGTATTGTATACAATAGGTCTTGTACCCAAAAGCATCCCCTCCACAGCTGCTTATTTATCCAGTTGCAACAAGCCTTATAACAGTCACGTAAATAATTATACTATAAAAGAATGAATATATAAATACTTTATTATTATATTTTTCACTTAGACTTATCTTCTTCTTTAATTTCCCAATTAATTAAAAAAGCAAGGGAAGCTCGCAGTATAATAATTCCCGCAACAGTCACAATTTCTTCCCATTGCCTTACAACAACTGTACGTACAATTTCACTTCCCATCTTAAATTCAAGTGCAACTGCAAGCCCCTGTGCCAGAACTCTTTTTGTTTCAGGCAAATGCCTTGTATAATT
This sequence comes from Lachnoclostridium sp. UBA3320, assembly GCA_002361175.1. Classification (GTDB taxonomy): domain Bacteria; phylum Bacillota; class Clostridia; order Lachnospirales; family Lachnospiraceae; genus Butyribacter. The sequence continues at coordinate 25,762 of DESG01000173.1, forward strand.
ATAAAAGCCTTTTACTCCAGAAACCGCAATAATAAGCACACCCATAAATTCAAGTATAATTATAATATAACCTGACAAACAGTTAAGTATGGTTTCAAACTGATGCATTAATTCCATAAAATTCTCCATTCAATAAAAACTTTTATAATTTTTCCCTTTTTATGGAATTTTATTCACTAATGCATTAATAGATTGTGTATACATTTTAGTGTTTATGACATTTTTTCTTTTTGCATGAACAAGATGGGCATAATTCACTAAGCAATTTTGCTACCTCATCCCAAGACTTTTTCAGGCACAGTGCTTTGCGGTTCAGTTTTATATTATTTTGTGTTTTTTTACTTATAACTTGCTTCATACCCATATATTAGTTTTCCTTATAATATTTTGTTTTATAATAATATATGAAAAAAACATAACTGTGTTATAAATTTTAATTGGTAAGAACTAGTACATCTTATTATCTTTTGCATATAATATAAAGAAATTAGAATATGTACAAAAAGGATGAGATTAATATGGAATTATGTAAATATTCCAAGATTGGAAATGTGAAAGTGTTTGAGATTGCCATGGTACAGGCTGTAGAACCATTAGTCATTCGTGCAAATGTAGGAGATTGTATCAAACTGCGCATAACAAATACAGACACAGAAACTGTAGTAGAGCGGTTTTTTATAAGTGATAAACCAGAGACAATATTATTACATGACCAGTTATTTAATAATATCAATAAGCAGTATGAATTGTTTGGAGCATTGATTATTGAAGAGATAGGTACTACATTTCATAATCCAAAGGACGGAAAAGAGCTATATTCAGGAACACAGGCAGTTATTCGCAGAGAAAATGGAACAGCTTTTAGAGAATTTGTTTTGTTTGTTAATGATTTAGGGATTAACTATAGAGCAGAGCCAATGAAGAAACGACTTTGTAAAAAAGAGGATTTGGCATATATATTTAGTTCTTATATACACGGCGACCCGACAACACCAATACTTGAAACTTATCCAAGAGATGAACTTATAATTCGCCTGATTAATGGAACAGATGAAGCAAAATGTTCTTTAAATATTATGGGAATGTCATGGAGAAAAGAATTGGCAGATATCAAGCCAACTTTTACATCTTCTCAGATATTTAGTTTTAACTTTAATATAACAGAAAAATATGGTGCTGGGGACTATCTTTATTATTTAGGAGAAATTGACGATGCATGGCGTGGACTGTGGGGAATTATACGAGTACATAAAAAATACATAAAAAATTTAAAACCCTTATATCAGGAAAAAGATATAATTAATGCTCTTCCTTTTTATCCATCTAAAAATGAAGTGATTAGACGTTATGAAGTTGTAGCTGTGCATAATTCAGATAAACTTATATTTGTTTCTTTGAAAGATATAAACAATGTGCTGGCAGGAAAACATATGTCTAAACCCATGATTCTTAGAGCAAATAAAGGCGAGTGGATAGAGGTAACACTACATAATGCACTAGATTTAAAGCATCCAATCCCTCACTTTTCTTATCCAAGAGTTCCTGTAAACAAAGAATATAAGCCATCTATGAGAGTATCTATGAACCCACAATTTCTGCGGTACGACCCAATTTATAATTCTGGTATTAATGTAGGCTATAATGAAATGGAACAGACAGTAGGAGTAGGAGAGACCAAACGCTATCTTTGGTATGCGGATAAGGAATATGGAGTATGTGCCATACAGTCTTTTGGAGATATACAAAATCATCGCTATAATGGATTGTTCGGAGCAATTATTGTAGAGTAAAAATGTGCTCCTCTTACATCTGTGTAAAAGGAGCACACATAGTTGTAAATAAAGAAAGCAGTATTAATACTACGTAAAAGTCCTGATATTTCTGTTAATCCCAGTCAATGTCTTCATGTGATATTGTTCCGTTTTCTTCCCTGTCTTTTCTTCCTTCCATTATAGCAGCTATTTCGTCTGGCTCTGGCTCTACTTCAGGAATAAATTTTATAATAACCTGATAAAGAACATCAATATCATTTTCTGGTACAAGTTCAATTAAATTTTTTAATGTTTCTTTACTCATATTTTCTACCTCCTACAGTCTCTTATATGCTTGACCTCTTGGAATAATATTATCAATATAGATTTTATCATTTTCCATAGTGAAAAGTACTCTTAAATCTCCAACCCTCAAGCGATACCCATCTTTTACGCCTTGCAATTTTTTAATATCTCCAAATGGGATTTTTTCAATCGCTTCTCGCAATCTTTTCTTTGTTGTCTTGTCAGTGGAATTTATATATTTTACTGCACTTTTACTGTATTCCAGCATTTTTCATTTGTCCTCCTTTCCTATACATAGTACGCCTTTTTTATTCTGCCATATGCAAAAGATGCTCCTCTTACGTCTGTGTAAAAGGAGCACATATATTTTAAGCTTTTTTAATTGATACTGCTTTTGTCTTGTTGCCTACTGCTGCTTTCTTCTTTGATGTTGCTTTTTTAATTGTATACCACAGTGTACCTGTTATGCATACTGATGAATAAGCACCACATATAATACCTGCAAGCAGAGGTATTGCAAAGTCTCTTACTGAATCTACGCCAAGTATTGCAAGCATAACTACCATAAAGAAAGTTGTAAGTGAGGTATTAATACTACGTGAAAGAGTCTGTGTAATACTGTCATTAACAACGTCTTCAAGTGCGCTGCTGCTTGTACGTGTACCAAGATTCTCACGTATACGGTCAAAGATTACAATAGTAGCATTTATAGAGTAACCTACAATTGTAAGCATACATGCTATAAATGTATTGCCGACTGAAATTCTTGCAGCGGCATATACAAGAAGCACACAAAGCACATCATGCAAAAGAGCTAAGACTGCGCTTCCTGCAAAAATAATATCTTTAAATCTAAACCATATATAAATAAGCATACATATCGCTGCTATTACTACTGCTACAACGGCATCTGATTTCATTTCATCAGATACAGATGCACTTATACTTTGAATTTGTATACTGTCTTCTTCAATACTATACTTGGAAGAAATAGATTCAGTAAGCATCTTACGCTGTTCTTCTGAAAGTTCAACTGTCTTAACTGTAAGTTCGTTAGAACCTGCCACTTCTGCTATAACAACATCATTAGAGCCACTTATATCCATAAAAAGGTCTTCTATTTCCTTTTTAAAATCAGCGTTAATAGTCTGGTCACTGCTAAATGGTATATCATAAGTTGTACCACCCATAAAGTCAAGACCATAGTTAAGTATATAACCGCTTCTTGCATTGTTTATGATAAGCATAACTAAACATGCGGCAATCATAACACCTGAAATTGCAAAGAATTTAGTTTTATTCTTAATAAAGCCAATCTGTTTTCTTTCTTTTTCAAGACCAAAGTATTTTACTTCATCTACGCCAAATGTATACATTGCATTAAGAATAAGCTTTGTAATAACAAGTGATGTAAACATTGAAAGTATAATACCCATTGCAAGTGTAGTTGCAAAGCCCTTTACAGTACCAGAACCTTTAACATATAAAACTACAGCGGCAATAAGTGTTGTTACGTTACCATCTACAATAGCTGAAAGTGCTTTGTCAAATCCAAGTTTTATACTTGACTGAACTGACTTGCCATTTCTTAATTCTTCCTTAATACGAGTAAATATAATAACATTGGCATCAACTGCCATACCTATATTAAGTATTATACCTGCCACGCCTGGAAGTGTAAGTGTTATATCTAGGACATTAAGTGCAACAATCATTACTACAAGATAAAATACCAGTGCAAGTGAAGCAGCCACACCTGGCAGCCTGTAGAGCACAATCATAAAAATTACAACAAGTGCAAAACCAATAGCGCCTGCCATAAGACTTGTATTAATTGCATCTTGTCCTAGCTGTGCACCTACTACCTGTGACTGTATTTCTTTAAGTTCAACAGGAAGTGCACCTATACGTATCATTGAAGCAAGCTCATCTGCTTCTGAATAAGTAGCAAAATTTCCTGAAATAACAGCATGTCCGTCTGTTATCTCTGCCTGTACCCTTGGAGCTGAGAGTACATTGCCATCATATATTATATAAATCTGCTCTTTTGTAGGGAATGCAGCAGCAGTTGCCTCAGCAAATCTTTTAGTGCCTTTTCCATTAAACGTAAGTTCAACTACATATTCTTTATTTTTAGTAACCTCGTCCTGCTGTGTGCCTGCTTCAGCATTTTTAATATGTTTACCCGTACATACAGTCTTTGTATACTGTGGATTATTATTTTCATCAAATGTAATATCACTTGCTGCAACAAAGTCAAGAGAACCTTCTTTGCCTAAAGATTCAAGAACCTCATCTGCGTTTTCAACACCAGGGATATCAATAGATATACGGTTGTTTCCTTCCTGTACTACTGATGATTCAGTACTATATACCTCAGCACGGTCTTGCATCATTGCAATCGTGTCTCTCATCTCTGTATCAGTTGGGTTGTCCTTAACAGTCTGGTATGTAATGCTTACACCTCCTGCAAGGTCAAGACCCAGTTTAATATTTCTGGCACTGCCCCTGTGCGAATCAGAAAAACCAACTAAAGCTGTAAAAGCACAAAGCACAGTTACTGCAAGAATAATAAACAAATGCAGCAACGCTTTTTTCTTGTTTTTCATGTGTTATATTCTCCTTTTTTCCAAACTTGTCTTAAACTGTTTACAATAGCTAAAAAGTCACATCAAAAGTCATTATAGCATAGCTATTATATAATTTGCAAGTATTAAAAATATGGCAAGATACTAAAATCAAAAGTATCTAAATACAGTATATATAGCCCAGAGGAAACTATAATATTTCTTCTGGGCTATAAACCAGTTGCAATTAATCGTCAATCAGAGCCAATGAATCAAGGTCTTCAAGTTCTTCCATAGATGTAGAATACACAAGCTCTCCATCAGCAGCAGCTACTTCATTGTCCTGTGAATCATTTTCTATTTCATCATCTAAAATATCATCTGATTCTATATCTATATCTTGGTCTTTATTTCTATTTTTATCCTTGTTACCACCTTCTTCAGATTCCTGACTTGCCTGTTGTTCTTTGCGATGTTCTTCAATAAATTTTTCAGCCTCTTCATCACAGTCAAGTTTTACACAACGGTAACGTTTCATACCTGTACCCGCTGGTATAAGCTTTCCAAGGATAACATTTTCTTTAAGTCCCACAAGTGGGTCTATTTTTCCTTTAATTGCAGCATCAGTAAGAACTTTTGTTGTTTCTTGAAACGATGCAGCTGAAAGGAATGAATTTGTAGCAAGAGAAGCCTTTGTAATACCAAGCATTACCTGCTTGCCTTCTGGCGGCTCTTTACCTTCTTTAGTAAGCTTTTCAACTTCGTCTTCAAAGTCAAGAGCATCTACCATAACTCCTGGTAAAAATGCAGAATCGCCACTATTTTCAATACGGATTTTTTTAAGCATCTGGCGTACAATTACTTCAATATGCTTGTCGTTAATTTCAACACCCTGTAAACGGTATACACGCTGAACTTCACGTATCATATAGTCTTGTACTGCTCTTACACCTTTTATCGCAAGAATATCATGAGGATTTACACTTCCTTCTGTAAGTTCATCGCCAGCTTCCAAAAGCTGTCCATCCATAACCTTTATACGTGAGCCATATGGTATAAGATATGCCTTTTGTTCACCATTTTCAGGATTTGTAACAATAACCTCACGCTTTTTCTTTGTATCACGTATAGCAACAACACCGCCAAATTCTGCAATAATTGCAAGTCCTTTTGGCTTACGTGCCTCAAAAAGCTCCTCTACACGTGGAAGACCTTGTGTAATATCATCACCAGCAACACCACCGCTATGGAAAGTACGCATTGTAAGCTGTGTACCTGGTTCACCAATAGACTGTGCCGCAATAATTCCAACAGCTTCACCAACCTGTACTGGGTCGCCTGTAGCAAGGTTTGCTCCATAACACTTTGCACATACACCAATATGAGACTTGCACGTAAGTATTGTACGAATTTTAATCTTTGCCTTGTCAACATCTTCTGCCACTTTTTTAGTAGCAAGAATACGTGCTGCACGCATTGGTGTAATCATATGATTTGCCTTTACAATAAGTTCTCCATTATCATCATAAATATTTTCACATGAGAAACGTCCTGTAATACGTTCTTCAAGTGATTCTATCATCTCTTTACCATCCATTACTCCTGATATTTCCATACCAGGGATAAAATCCTTGTCTGCACAACAGTCAACTTCACGGATAATAAGCTCCTGTGATACATCTACAAGACGTCTTGTAAGATATCCTGAATCGGCTGTACGAAGAGCTGTATCTGACATACCCTTTCTTGCACCATGCGCAGAAATGAAATATTCCAAAACGTCAAGTCCCTCACGGAAATTTGATTTAATAGGAAGCTCTATTGTACGCCCTGACGTATCAGCCATAAGCCCACGCATACCAGCAAGCTGCTTAATCTGTTTTTCAGAACCACGTGCACCTGAATCAGCCATCATAAAGATATTATTGTATTTATCAAGCCCTGACAGCAAAGCATCTGTAATACTGTCATCAGCTGTTCTCCACGTATTGATTACAGCCTTGTAGCGTTCTTCTTCTGTAAGAAGCCCACGACGGAATTTACGTGAAATACTTTCTACTGTCTTTTCAGCGTCTGACAAAATAGTCTTCTTAGCTTCTGGCACTGTCATATCTGAAATAGATACAGTCATTGCTGCACGTGTTGAATACTTATAGCCAAGTGACTTTACATTGTCCATAGTCTCAGCAGTGCCTGTTGCACCATGAACATTTATGCACTTTTCAAGCACCTGTTTAAGCTGTTTCTTTCCAACGTGGAAATCAACTTCAAGCTTCAAGAAGTTGTCAGGGTTAGAACGGTCAACAAACCCTAAATCTTGTGGAAGTATCTCATTGAATAAAAATCTTCCAAGGGTAGACTCAATTATTCTCTCTTCCTCTTCTCCAGCATCATTTATGCCTTTTCTTCTTACCTTTATCCTAGAGTGAAGGGTAATCGCCTTATTTTCATAAGCAATAATAGCTTCATTTACATTTTTAAAGAATTTGCCCTCACCTTTTGCACCTGGTCTTTCCTGTGTAAGATAATATATGCCAAGCACCATATCCTGTGAAGGTACTGCAACAACACCACCGTCTGACGGCTTCAACAGGTTATTTGGTGAAAGCAGCAGGAAGCGGCATTCTGCCTGTGCTTCAACTGACAATGGAAGATGCACTGCCATCTGGTCCCCATCGAAGTCGGCATTAAAAGCGGTACATACAAGAGGATGCAGCTTTATTGCTTTGCCTTCTACAAGCGTAGGTTCAAATGCCTGTATACCAAGCCTGTGTAGTGTAGGCGCACGGTTAAGCATAACTGGATGCTCACGTATTACCTCATCTAATACATCCCATACTTCCGTCTGAAGCTTTTCAACCATCTTCTTAGCTTGTTTGATATTGTGAGCTGTACCATCAGAGACAAGTTCTTTCATGACAAATGGTTTGAAAAGTTCAATAGCCATTTCCTTTGGAAGTCCACACTGGTATATCTTAAGTTCAGGCCCTACAACAATTACTGAACGTCCTGAATAATCTACACGTTTTCCTAAAAGATTCTGGCGGAAGCGTCCCTGCTTGCCCTTAAGCATATCTGAAAGTGACTTAAGAGGTCTGTTGCCTGGTCCTGTAACTGGGCGCCCACGTCTTCCATTATCAATAAGTGCATCTACTGCTTCTTGCAACATTCTTTTTTCGTTGCGCACAATAATATCTGGCGCACCCAGTTCAAGAAGTCTTTTTAATCTGTTATTTCTATTAATAATACGGCGGTATAAATCATTCATATCTGATGTTGCAAAACGCCCGCCGTCAAGCTGTACCATAGGTCTAAGGTCAGGTGGTATAACTGGAATAACTGTTAAAATCATCCATTCAGGCTTATTGCCTGATTCACGGAAAGCCTCAATCACTTCAAGACGCTTAATTATCCTAGCTCTTTTTTGCCCTGAAGAATTGCTAAGTTCTGTTTTAAGTTCTACAGATTCTTCTTCAAGGTCTATATTCATAAGCAATTCCATTATTGATTCAGCACCCATACCTACACGAAATGAATCTCCATACTTACTTCTGGCCTCTTGATATTCAGATTCAGACAACACTTGTTTCTGCTGTAAACCAGTGCCTTCTTGTGTTTCTAATACAATATATGATGCAAAATACAAAACCTTTTCAAGATTTCTTGGTGACACGTCAAGGATAAGCCCCATACGGCTTGGAATTCCTTTAAAATACCAGATATGAGAAACAGGGGCAGCAAGTTCAATATGTCCCATGCGCTCACGTCTTACACTTGACTTTGTAACTTCAACACCACAGCGGTCACAAACTACACCTTTGTAGCGTATCTTTTTATACTTGCCGCAGTGGCACTCCCAGTCCTTGCTTGGTCCAAATATCTTTTCGCAGAAAAGACCATCCTTTTCAGGTTTCAAGGTTCTGTAATTGATAGTCTCAGGCTTTTTAACTTCGCCTCTTGACCATTCCCTTATCTTTTCTGGTGAAGCAAGCCCAATCTTTATGGAATCATAAGTTATATGCTTATCTTCCTTAGCATTAGTCTCTGTCATTTCAACCTCCTGTTAATCAAAACCTTGCATTAAATCATCTTCTTCAAATGCATCAAATGCTGCATTTTCAAGTTCATCTGCAGTTCCTTCACTATATCCTGCATCTTCGAATGATTCATCATTTTCAAAGGCGGCATAATTGTCATCACCATCAATTAAAGGTCTGATTTCTGAATCATCATTTTCTTCTATTTCTTCACTAAGTATAACCTCATTGCCATTTTCATCAAGTACAGTTACATCAAGTGCAAGAGCCTGTAACTCTTTCAAAAGTACTTTAAATGATTCAGGTATTCCTGGTTCAGAGATGTTGTCACCTTTAATAATAGCCTCATATGTCTTAACACGCCCGATTACATCATCAGACTTAACTGTAAGAATTTCCTGAAGTGTATAGGCTGCTCCATAAGCCTCAAGCGCCCACACTTCCATTTCGCCGAAACGCTGTCCTCCAAACTGCGCCTTGCCGCCAAGCGGCTGCTGTGTAACAAGTGAATAAGGTCCTGTAGAACGTGCATGTATCTTGTCATCTACAAGGTGGTGGAGTTTAAGGTAATGCATAAAGCCCACTGTTACAGAACCGTCAAAATATTCACCTGTACGTCCATCACGAAGTTTTACTTTACCATCGCTGTTAATAGGAACTCCTTCCCATTCTTTACGGTATTCTTGGTTTTCTATAAGATACTTCATAACTTCAGCATCAAGAATCCCTGAATATTTATCTTCAAAAGGAACTATATCTTTTAAACGCTTTATTTCATCTTCGTTTTGCTCTTTTTCTGCATTTTCAAGAGCTTGACTTAATTCTTTCTGGTTCAATGGTGTATTTACATAGTCATTGGCAATTCCCAGCGTATCCATAATATCACTTTCATTAGCACCATCAAATACAGGAGTTGCCACATTAAATCCAAGCACTTTGGCAGCAAGGCTTAAATGTATCTCAAGTACCTGCCCAATATTCATACGTGAAGGCACACCAAGCGGATTAAGAACTATATCAAGCGGGCGTCCATTTGGAAGGAACGGCATATCCTCAACAGGCAGCACCCTTGAAACAACACCCTTGTTGCCATGACGTCCTGCCATCTTGTCGCCAACTTGGATTTTACGTTTCTGCGCTATATAAATGCGAACTGATTCATTGACACCAGGCGGAAGTTCATCTCCATTTTCCCTGGTAAATACTTTAGCATCAACAATTATTCCAAATTCACCATGTGGTACTTTTAATGAAGTGTCTCTGACCTCACGTGCTTTCTCACCAAAAATAGCACGCAAAAGTCTTTCCTCTGCTGTAAGCTCTGTTTCTCCTTTTGGAGTAACCTTTCCTACAAGTATATCTCCAGCACGTACCTCTGCACCTATGCGGATAATTCCCCTTTCATCAAGGTCTTTAAGTGCATCATCACCTACACCTGGCACATCACGAGTTATCTCCTCTGCGCCAAGTTTTGTATCTCTTGCTTCAGCCTCATATTCATTAATATGGACTGATGTATACACATCATCCTGCACAAGTCTTTCACTTAAAAGTACCGCATCCTCATAATTGTAGCCTTCCCATGTCATAAATCCTATGAGAGGGTTCTTTCCAAGGGCAATCTCACCACCACATGTAGATGGTCCATCTGCAATAACCTGTCCAGTTTTAACTTCATCGCCCTTGTCAACAACTGGTTTCTGATTCATACTAGTGCCCTGATTACTGCGTTGGAACTTGGCAAGCTTATACCTGTGACGTCCACCCTCAGATGTCTTTACAACAATTTCGTTTGATGCAGACCTCTCAACTATTCCGTCTTCCTCTGCAAGCACACAGTTTCCTGAGTCAACTGCCGCTTTCATCTCCATGCCAGTACCAACCACTGGTGCTTCTGTTATAAGAAGAGGCACAGCCTGCCTTTGCATATTAGAGCCCATAAGTGCACGGTTGGCATCATCATTTTCAAGGAATGGTATCATAGCTGTAGCAACTGAAAATACCATCTTAGGAGAAACATCCATCAAATCTATTTTAGACTTTTGAAACTCTGACGTATCTTCACGGAAACGTCCAGATACATTGTTTCTTACAAAGTGTCCATCTTGGTCAAGCTGCTCATTTGCCTGTGCAACTACATATTTATCTTCTTCATCGGCAGAAAGATATATAACTTCATCTGTTACAACAGGGTTTGCAGGGTCAGTCTTATCAAGCTTTCGATATGGTGCTTCAACAAAACCATATTCATTAATTCGTGCATATGATGCAAGCGAGTTAATAAGACCAATGTTAGGTCCTTCAGGCGTCTCTACAGGGCACATACGTCCATAGTGTGTATAGTGTACATCTCTTACTTCAAAACCTGCTCTGTCCCTTGAAAGACCGCCAGGGCCAAGTGCAGAAAGACGTCTTTTGTGTGTAAGCTCACTAAGTGGGTTATTCTGGTCCATAAACTGTGACAACTGAGAACTGCCAAAAAACTCTTTTACAGCTGCCGTTACAGGCTTAATATTTATAAGTGATTGTGCCGTTATAGTTGTAATATCTTGTGTTGACATTCTCTCACGCACAACTCTTTCCATCCTTGAAAGTCCAATACGATATTGATTTTGGAGAAGTTCTCCTACAGCACGTATACGGCGATTCCCCAAATGGTCTATATCATCATCATTGCCAATACCATATTCGATATGAATATTGTAATTAATAGATGCAAATATATCTTCCTTTGTGATATGCTTAGGTATAAGCTCTGACCTATTAAATTGAATAAGTTCTTTTATTTCATCTATATCTTCATTTTCATCAAGAATCTGCTTTAAAAGCGGATAGTATACAGCTTCTGTTATGCCAAGCTCTGCTGGATTTACATCAGGAAGATAAGTCTTTAAATCTACCATAAGATTTGAAAGAATTTTTGTAACTTTCTCTTCTAATTCCACCATTACATAAGGCACAGCACAGTTCTGTAATTCTGTTGCAAGTTCTTCTGTAATCAGTGTACCTGTTTCGTAAATCTCACCTGTCTGTGGATTGACAACATCTTCTGCAATCTTGCAGCCAACAATACGATTTTTTAAATGCAATTTCTTATTAAACTTATATCTTCCCACTTTTGCAAGGTCATATCTTTTAGGGTCAAAAAACATGCCATTTAAAAGATTTTCAGCACTGTCAACTGACAAAGGCTCGCCAGGACGCAGTTTCTTGTATAATTCAAGAAGTCCATCCTGATAATTCTCTGTTGTATCTTTATCTATACTTGCTAAAATTTTTGGCTCTTCACCAAAGATTTCTTTAATCTGTTCATTAGTTCCAAGTCCTAGTGATCTTAAAAACACAGTTATTGGAACTTTTCTGTTTCTATCTACACGGACATAAAATACATCGTTGGAGTCAGTTTCATATTCAAGCCACGCACCACGGTTAGGTATAACTGTAGCAGAATACAATTTTTTGCCTATTTTATCATGGCTTATTGCATAGTAAATACCTGGTGAACGTACTAACTGGCTAACAATAACACGTTCAGCACCATTAATGACAAAAGTTCCTGTAGCAGTCATCAATGGCAGGTCTCCCATAAAAATCTCATGTTCCTTGATTTCTTCTGTTTCTTTATTATGCAGCCTTACTGTAACTTTCAAAGGTGCAGCATACGTTGCATCCCTTTCCTTGCACTGGTCGATATCATATTTAATCTCATCCCTGCAAAGTTCAAAATCTACAAATTCAAGACTGAGATGACCGCCAAAATCAGAAATAGGTGAAATATCTCGAAAAACTTCTTTCAATCCTTCATCTAAAAACCATTGATAAGAATTAGTCTGCACCTCAATAAGGTTTGGCATTT
>DESG01000173.1:38561-38788 GCA_002361175.1 Lachnoclostridium sp. UBA3320
GCACCTCAATAAGGTTTGGCATTTCAAGAACTTCATTTTGGCGAGCATAACTCATACGCAAACCGTTGCCTGCTTTTACTGGACGTATCCTGTTCTTCTCCATACAATGTTCCACTCCTTAACTTTTTAGAGTATATTTGCAAAAAGGCTTTTCATTTAAAATAAATTATGCTATAATTATATATGTATAATTTATTATATAATCAGCCACAATAGTGCATTTTTCA
>DESG01000122.1 GCA_002361175.1 Lachnoclostridium sp. UBA3320
TAATGGTTGCAAAACAACGGTGAATTTTGATTTCTGGCATCAATTTTTCTGTTTTAAATTTCAACCGCACAGGTGGAAAAATAGAGCATATAGATTTTTAATTTCTATATGCTCTAGCACTTAGACCCATTTCTCAACAGTCGCTCTACACTGTTCACGACATTACTCCAAAATATTTGGCAATGCCTGTGTTTTTATTTTTTAACTATCTGACAAGGATTTTTTAATGGCAGCCTTTACATTTGCTACAGTCACAGCCACATTGCAGTGATTTGCCACTATTTTTATCACGTACCATACTGCGAACTGCAAGAAAAACACAAGATAAAACTACTGCCCCTACAACAAATGTTCCCATAAAATTATAAACTCCTTCCTTAAGATAAAGTTTCAATTATTATTATTTTGCAGTTACTGCTTTTTTAATGTCTACTTTTAATACTTGACTCTCTTTGTAAGGTCTGAAAAGCAGATAGATAAATCCAATTACAAAGATAATTGCTACTACTGTTCCAATACCAAACGAAGCACCTGTAAACATCATGCCAAGCTGATAAATACAAAGTGAAACAATATATGCAAGCACTGTCTGATATCCAATTGCTGCTAAAAACCATTTAACATTGTTCATTTCACGTTTTATAGCTCCCATTGCGGCAAAACATGGTGCACATAAAAGATTAAATATAAGAAATGAATATGCTGAAATAGCTGTCATACTTGCGCCAACTGCTGTTAAAAGGTCTGGTGTATCTTCTGCTACATCTGAGCCGACTCCGAATAAAATACCAAATGTAGTTACAACATTTTCTTTTGCAATAAGTCCTGTAACTGCGGCAACTGCCATTCTCCAGTTGCCCCAGCCAAGTGGTGCAAATATCGGAGCTATTACACCTCCAATAGCTGCAAGTACACTGTTATCAAGCTGTTCTTCATCAAGCATTATAAAGTTTCCATCGACCCATCCAAAGCCCTGTAAGAACCAGAGTACAATAGCTGAAAGCAATATAATTGTACCAGCTTTTTTAATAAATGAAAACCCTCTTTCCCACATACTTCTAAGCACAGTACCTATTGTAGGCATATGATATGCAGGAAGTTCCATAACGAATGGTGCTGGGTCACCTGAAAAGAGTTTTGTCTTCTTTAAAATAATTCCTGAACATATAATGGCTGCGATTCCCACAAGCCAAGCACTATATGACACCCACCATGCATTGTCAAATAATGCCCCTGCAATAAGTGCAATTATTGGAAGTTTTGCGCCACATGGTATAAATGTTGTTGTCATAATTGTCATCTTGCGGTCTCTGTCACTTTCAATAGTCCTAGATGCCATAATTCCAGGAACACCACACCCACTGCCAATTAACATAGGAATAAATGATTTTCCTGAAAGACCAAATTTGCGGAAAATTCTGTCCATAATAAAGGCTACTCTTGCCATATATCCACATGATTCAAGAAATGCAAGGAATATAAACAATATAAGTATCTGTGGCACAAAGCCAAGTACAGCGCCAACACCGCCTATAATTCCATCTACCACAAGTCCTTGAAGCCATTCTGCACAACCAATAGACTCTAAAAGTCCACTTACCGCACCAGGTATTCCAGGAATATGCAATGCTTCTATTCCAAATAAATTCCATCCGTCCTCACCAAATACACCATCATTAGCCCAGTCTGTCGCCCATGTTCCAACAGTTGTAACAGATACATAGTAAACAATAAACATCACTGCTGCAAAAATCGGAAGTGCAAGTATTCTATTTGTAACAATCTGGTCAATTTTATCTGAAATTGTAAGCTCGCCTTTTTTAGCTTTTGTAATACACTCTCCAATAATTAAAGATATATATGAATATCTTTCATTAGTAATAATACTTTCTGTATCATCGTCAAATTTATCTTCTAATGCTTTAATTTCAGATGATACATCTGGAAGACTGTCTGCTTGTGCCGAAATCTTGTCATCTTTTTCAATAAGCTTTATTGCAAAAAATTTCTTCTGCTCTTCTGGTATTGCTGCACCTAGCTTATCCTCAACACTCCTTATTATCTCTTCAACATCTTCTGAAAATTCATGCACTACAGGAGTCTTTCCTTTTCCTGCAAGAGAAATAGCTTTTTGCGCTGCTTCCATAACGCCAGTGTTTTTAAGTGCTGAAATTGTTACAACTTCACAACCAAGCTTCTTGCCAAGCTTTTCAATATGTATTTTGTCGCCTGACTTTTCCACAATATCCATCATATTTACAGCCATAACAACTGGTATTCCAAGTTCTAATATCTGCGTTGACAAATATAAATTTCTTTCAATATTTGTACCGTCCACAATATTAATTATAACATCTGGTCTTTCACCTATTAAATAATTCCTTGCTACTACTTCCTCAAGGGTATATGGTGAAAGTGAATAAATACCAGGCAAATCCATAATAGTTACATCTTTATTTCCTTTTAATTTGCCTTCTTTTTTCTCAACAGTAACCCCAGGCCAGTTACCAACAAACTGATTTGAGCCTGTAAGTGCATTAAACAATGTTGTCTTTCCACTATTTGGATTGCCTGCTAATGCAATTTTAATCGACATATCTTACCTCCATTTGCACATACATCTTAAACTTATTTAAATAAGTTAATACTATTTGATGTATGTATATGCTACTTATTATTAGTTATCACTAACTCATGAATAAAAAAATATTGCGTTATTCAACTACAATCATCTCAGCGTCCGCTTTACGCAATGACAATTCATATCCTCTTACTGTCACTTCAACTGGGTCGCCAAGAGGCGCAACTTTCCTTACAAAAACTTCTACTCCCTTAGTAATTCCCATATCCATTATTCGTCTCTTAGTAGCGCCCTCTCCATTAAGCTTAACTACCTTTACAGTATTTCCACTAGTTATTTCTTTTAAAGTCTTCATAAAAACCTCCGTATGTATGTAAATAAATATCCACTGCTAAAACATTAACCTTAAAAGTCACATATAATTCATTAGACAGGCTGAATAGTAACCCTGTTAGCCATGTCCTTGCCAATAGCAACCCTTGAATCTTTGACATTTACAATAAGGTTTCCGCCAGTTTCAGAAATAACAGTAACAATGCCGCCTGCGACAAAACCAAGATTTTCAAGGAATTTCCTGGTTTCTTCCTTTCCACCGACTTTCTTAATCTTGCATTTCTCACCAGAATTGACCATAGTAAGTGGCATAATATCATCCCCCTGTTTTAAGTACTGATACTTTTATATTGCTTATATTAGTTAGTATATTCTAACAATCATTAGTTGTCAATATGTTTTTTATATATTTTTGATAAATTTTATATTTTCTACAGCAATTTGCAACTTTTTTGCGAAAAAAAATGACACACAGAACACTTTGCTGTATAATGAATTTATTCAAATACATTGAGATATGTATGTAATGATATGAAAGAAAAAGGAGGAGTATATGTATTTTTTAGACAAGAGAGTAGAAGTAATCTGCAATGAGTTAAAAAAATTAAAAGTAAAACAGAGATTTACTATTGATAATTGGAAGTATAAAGAGGGAAGTTATATACGACCAGAAGATGCCGAAGCAGATAAAACAGCGTGGAAGGATTTTGACTGCCAAAATATGCACTGGTATGGAAAAGACCGTCATTACTGGTTTAAAACAGTCTGTAAAGTACCTGAAAAACTGGATAAAAAACGTATGTGGCTTAATGTGAGCACAGAGATAGACGAACGTGATGATGCAATAAATCCGCAGTTTCTTTTGTTTGTAAACAAAGAGGTTATACAAGGAATTGATATTAACCACAGGGATGTATTTCTGGACGCAGAGGCACATGGTGGGGAAGAATTGTCTTTTGACTTACAGGCATATACAGGAACTATTCATAAAGAATTTAATTTGATTGTGGAATTACAGGAAATTGATGATAAGATAGAGAAGTTGTACTATGATTTATGGGTGCCGCTTGCAGCATTTTCCAGAATGAATAAAGATGATAAGAACCGCAGGGATATCTTAGAAATATTAAATACAACTGTGAATTTTTTGGATTTACGCACGCCATATTCAGATGAATTTTACCGCACATTAAAAGAGGCATCAGATTATATAGACCAAGCACTATATTCAGATAAGGCAGGCTTTAAAGATGTAATTGCAACTTGTATAGGTCATACACATATAGATGTTGCATGGCGGTGGACAGTGGCACAGACAAAAGAGAAAGTTAGCCGCAGCTTTGCAACAGTTTTAAAGCTTATGGAAGAATATCCAAATTATAAATTTATGTCAAGCCAGCCACAACTTTATGCATTTTTGAAAGAGCGTTATCCAGAACTTTATGCAAAGGTAAAAGAACGTATCAAGGAAAAACGCTGGGAACCTGAAGGCGGAATGTGGGTGGAAGCCGATTGTAACCTTACATCAGGGGAATCCCTAGTGCGCCAGTTTATGTATGGCAAAAGATTTTTTAAAGAAGAATTTAATACAGACAGCAAGGTATTATGGCTGCCAGATGTATTTGGTTACTCAGGAGCACTTCCTCAGATTATGAAAAAATGTGGCATTGACTATTTTATGACTACAAAGCTTGCATGGAACCAGTTTAACAAAATACCATATGATACTATGATATGGAGAGGAATAGATGGTACAGAGATATTGACACATCTGATTACAACACTAGAGGTAAACCAGCCAGTAAAAAATTATTTTACAACGTATAATGGAATGCTGCATCCAGATGCAATTATGGGCGGCTGGGAGCGATACCAAAATAAAGACATTAATAACGATATCCTTATATCTTATGGCTATGGGGACGGTGGCGGTGGACCTTCAAGAGAGATGTTAGAAACTTCTATCCGTATGGAAAAAGGTGTAAGTGGGATTCCAACAGTCAGACAGGAATTTTCACGTACTTATTTTAATGAATTAGATAAGCGTGTTAAGGGAAATAAACGCCTTCCAGTATGGGAGGGAGAATTTTATTTTGAGTATCACAGGGGAACACTTACTTCTATGGCAAGAAATAAGCGCTCTAACCGTAAGGCTGAACTTGGATTAATGGATTTAGAATTGTTATCTGTGTTAGCGCTTTCTGAAAAAGATTATCCTGTTAAAGAGCTTGAGGCTATGTGGAAAGTAGTATTGTTAAATCAATTTCACGATATACTGCCAGGCTCAGCTATCCATGAAGTATATGAGGTAACGAAGGCAGAATACAGCAAACTTCAAGCACAACTTACATCACTTATGGCAGAACGTATAGAGGTAGTTGCAAAAAATGGAGACGCTGTTACTATTTTTAATACAACTGGAAAGATGAGAGATGATATTATAAATATTGGAGACTTTAATGGTGATGCACTTGCAGATGAAAATGGAACAGTATATCCAGTCCAGAAGACGCATGATGGCAGTGTGGCATTTGTGAAAAATCTGCCATCTAAGGGATATAAGTCTTTTATAGCAGCAGATATAGCCAAAGTACAAAATCCGTTTACTTTGTCAGATAAGTACAAACTCGAAACACCATTTTATAAAGTAAAATTTGATAAACAGGGAATGATTACAAGTCTCTATGATAAAGAAAATGACCGTGAAATAATACAAAAAGGCAAATGCGCAAATCTGATGCGTATGTATGAAGACAAGCCTATGAACTTTGACAACTGGGATATTGATATCTATTACACCGAAAAATTCTGGGATATTGACGATGTATCATATATGGAGTGGACAGAATCAGGTCCAGTGCGTACAGTGCTGGAAATTAAAAGAAAAGCATCAAATTCTACAATATGGCAGACAATTATTTTCTATGCGGATAAGCGCAGAATAGATTTTGTAACACATGTAGACTGGAAAGAACACCAAACACTGTTGAAAGTACATTTTCCAGTAGCAGTGCATACAGATGAGGCAACATTTGATATACAGTTTGGCAATCTGGTAAGAAAGACACATAGTAATACAAGTTGGGATGTGGCACGTTTTGAAAGCTGTGGTCAGAAATGGATGGACCTTTCAGAAGGGCATTATGGAGTTTCTATATTAAATGACTGCAAGTATGGGCATTCTGTAAAAGATTCCAATATAGCGCTTACTTTGGTTAAATCTGGTATCGAACCTAATAAAACAGCAGACCAAGAAGAACATGAATTTACTTATGCAATCTATCCGCATGCAGAAGGATGGCGTATGGGCGGCACTGTAGAAGAAGCATATAAACTGAATCAGCCACTTTTAGTAAAAACAGGAACTCAGTTTTTAAAAGAGTATTCTTTTGCATCAGTCAGCCATTCTAACGTAGTTATTGAAACTATTAAGAGGGCAGAAGATGGAAATGGAATTATAATTCGTATGTATGAATCTGAAAATGCATATACGAAAACAAAGCTTATGGTAAATAATGGATTTAAAGAAGCATATATCTGTAATTTGTTGGAAGAGGAAGCATACAGAGCAGATACAGAGGAAAATATTATATATGTGGTGTTGAAACCATATGAAGTTGTTACAGTGAAAGTTAGGTAAAAATATGGCAAAAATTTTTCCTCTTCCATTTTTTGATAATGTGTGCTATAATTAACAGCGTTGCTACATTCACGCATCTATAGCTCAGTGGATAGAGCAGCGGTTTCCGGAACCGTGTGTCGAGGGTTCGAGTCCCTCTAGATGCGCTTAAAAGAATTTTTGAAAGGAAGGGACGCATTTTATGCGCTTTAAGTATAAAAAATTAATAGTAATGTTTACAATAGCCATTATGTTTATTGGTCTTGGCACATTTTCACTAATTGCGCCATCTGTAGATTTCTCATCTGGAAAAGAAAATGGCAAAAACAGTAATGTAAGCGGAAGTGTTGACAACAGTAGCAGCAGTAGTATTAAAACTGTTAAAAATACTCTTGATAATATGTCAGACAGTGAGATAAAAGCTGCTATATCAACTCTTGTTGAGACTTATCTTGATGCCAAGCAGCGTGTGGATATTGATAAACTTTCTGAGTGTGTAAGTGACCCTAGCCGTATTGATAACAAACGCCTTGTTGCAGAGGCAGGATATATCGAAGAATACAAAAATATTGAATGTACTGTAAAAAAAGGTCCTGATAATGGTACATACAGAGTTTATGTCTATTATGATGCAAAAGTTTATGATATAGATACACTTGTTCCATCACTTACAGCTTTATATATAAAATCAGATGATAATGAGGGCAATTTTAAAATATACCTTGGAACGATAGATGATGACGCACAAGAGGCAATCGCCAAACTTGACAACAGTGAAGAAATTAAGCAAATTGTGGATTCTGTTCAAAAAAAACTTGAAGAGCTTGTAAGCAGCAATGAAGATGTAAAAGATTTTTACCAAATGCTTGAAAGCAGCAATGAAAGCAATGAGGCTGTAGAAGAAAACGAAAATATAGATAAAGAAGGAACTAAAGCAACGGCAAAGCCTTAACAGCGAGTAGGGGAAAATAACATTTCCCTACTCGATTTTTCTAATAGCGAGGACTATTTATATGGAAGAAAACAAAGGCATAAGAATTAATAAATTTTTAAGCGAAGCTGGCATCTGCTCAAGGCGAGAGGCAGACAGAATCATTAAAGATGGCAGGATATGCATAGATGGAGTTTGTGCAGCAGCAGGGACAAAGGTTTATCATGGGCAAAAAGTGACAGTTGATGGAAAGCCCATTGTCAAAGAGGAAGAAGAAATATATATAGCATTTTATAAGCCAAGGGGAATTGTATGTACAACGGCTGACACTGAAAATGGCAATAAAGTTATGAATGTAGTAGACTATATCGGGTATAATAAAAGAATCTACCCAATAGGACGGCTTGACCAATCTTCCGAAGGGCTTCTCCTTCTTACCAACCAAGGAGATATTATGGAAAAAATTCTTCGCAGTCGCTATGAACATGAGAAAGAATATTTTGTAAAAACTAATAGTAAAATTACAGATAATTTTATAAAAGGCATGGCAAACGGTGTGCCTATTTTAGATACTGTTACAAAACCCTGTAAAGTATGGAAAGAAGACGATTACAGTTTTCATATAATACTTACACAAGGGCTTAACAGACAGATAAGACGGATGTGCGAATATTTCGGCTATAAAGTTGTGTATTTAAGGCGTGACAGAGTGATGAATATAACTCTTAATAACCTTAAAAAAGGCAGATATCGCCATCTAACCAATAAAGAAATAACAGAATTAAAAAGACAATTAAATATGCCTGTTGGAGGTTGATATGACAGATATAAGCTATATGAAAGAGCTTGTTGCAAAGCTTAATAAAGCGTCAGAGGTGTACTATCAAGGTAAAGATGAGTTAATGGACAATTTTGAATATGACCATTTATATGATGAACTACTAGAGCTTGAAAAAAAGTCAGGAATAGTGCTTGCACAAAGCCCGACAAACCATGTAGGTTATGAAGTGCTTAGCGCACTTCCAAAGGAAACACATAAGTCACCCATGCTTTCACTTGACAAGACCAAAGATATAGAACAGCTTGTATCTTGGCTTGGGGATAAAGA
The DNA here is from genome assembly GCA_002361175.1 of Lachnoclostridium sp. UBA3320. Lineage (GTDB taxonomy): Bacteria > Bacillota > Clostridia > Lachnospirales > Lachnospiraceae > Butyribacter. The sequence continues at coordinate 8,573 of DESG01000122.1, forward strand.
AGGACTTCTTTCATGGAAAATGGATGGGCTTACTATAGTCCTTACTTATAATAATGGCAAACTTATAAAAGCTGTTACACGAGGCAATGGACAAGTAGGTGAAGTAATTACTAATAATGCTAAAGTCTTTAAAAATATCCCATCTACAATTTTATTTAAAGGAAACCTTGTACTAAGAGGCGAAGCGGTAATATCCTACTCTGAATTTGAAAAAATAAACAATCTTTTAGATGAAGAAGAAAGGTATAAAAATCCAAGAAACTTATGCAGCGGTTCTGTCAGACAATTAAATAATGAAATAACTGCAAAAAGAAATGTAGAATTTTTCGCTTTTGCGTTAGTTGAGGCGGAGAATGTAGACTTTGACAATTCACAGGAAAATAAAATGAAATTCCTACAAGAACAGGGATTTGATACAGTTGAATACAAAAGGGTAAATTCAGAAACACTTGCAGAAACAGTAAAATGGTTTTCAGATAATATAACATCTAACGATTATCCATCTGATGGACTTGTGCTTATATATGATGATATAGCTTATGGTGATTTACTTGGGCACACCTCCAAATTCCCACGCAACTCAATCGCATTTAAGTGGGCAGATGAAACTGCCAAGACAAAGCTTATAAGTATTGAATGGAGCGCATCAAGAACTGGTCTTATCAATCCTATAGCCATATTTGAACCTGTAGAGCTTGAAGGCACAACTGTGTCAAGGGCAAGTGTACACAATTTAAGCATTTTAGAACACTTGCAGCTTGGTATATCAGACACAATAAAAGTCTATAAAGCTAATATGATAATACCTCAGATTGCAGAAAACCTTACTAAAAGCTCCAATATAGACATCCCTAAAAAATGCCCTGTGTGCGGTATGGAAACGTCAATACACAATGATAATGGCGTTAAAGTGCTTGTCTGTGAAAATAAAAACTGTCTTGCCAAAAAGATAAAATCTATTGCGCATTTTGTAAGCAGGGACGCTATGAATATAGATGGTTTGTCAGAGGCTACAATAGAAAAATTAGTCTCTAAAGGGATACTACATGAACTCGCTGGACTCTTTAACCTAGATAAATATAAAGACGAAATAACTAAAATGGAAGGTTTTGGAGAAAAGTCTTTTAATAAGCTTGTAAAAGCAGCCGAAAACGCCAGAAAGACTACAGTCGCAAGGTTTGTATACAGCCTTGGAATACCAAATACTGGTCTTTCTAATGCAAAAGCGATATGCAGACATTTAGATAATAACTTTGACAAAGTGCGCCAAGTAAGCAAAGAAGAACTTATAGAAATTGATGGCATTGGAGAAGTAATTGCACAGTCATTTGCAAACTTTTTTGCAGACGATAATAACAACAAAGTTATTGACAACTTATTAAAAGTTATTGAATTTGACAAAGAAGAAAACAGCACTTATATTGAAGATATGGCAGGGATAAACTTTGTAATAACTGGCAAAACTAATATCTTTACAAACAGAAATGCAGTTAAAGCAATAATTGAATCAAGAGGCGGCAAAGTTACAGGAAGTGTAACTTCTAAGACAAACTTCCTTATTAATAATGATATAACAAGCAATTCATCTAAAAATAAAAAAGCAAAAGAAATAGGGATTCCTATAATTACAGAAGAAGAATTTATCAAACAATTCAATATAGAAATTTAGAAAGCTGGTGACTAGATATGCCTATTAAAGTAAAAAACAATCTTCCTGCTAAAAAGGTTATGGAAAAAGAAAATATATTTATGATGGATGAACAAAGGGCAATAAGCCAAGATATACGGTCACTTCATATAGCAGTCCTAAACCTTATGCCTTTAAAAGAAAATACGGAAGTACAGCTTTTAAGAAGCCTGTCAAATACCCCTCTTCAGATGGACATTACATTTCTTACAACAGCAACATATATAGGTTCACACACACCTGAAAGCCATCTAAACGAATTTTATAAAACCTATGATGAAATCAAGAACAGGAAATTTGATGGACTTATAATCACAGGTGCGCCTATTGAACATATGGAATTTGAAGAAGTACAGTACTGGGACGAGCTTACAAAGATTATGGACTGGTCAAAGACTAATGTCACTTCCACCCTGCATATCTGCTGGGGTGCACAGGCTGGCCTTTATTACCACTATGGAATACATAAACATATACTGCCTAAAAAGATAACAGGCATCTATAAACACCGTGTACACCACCGCAAAATACCTCTTTTAAGAGGGTTTGACGATGTATTTTATGCACCACATTCAAGAAACACGTGCGTTGACCATGATGAAATAGCAGCTTGCAAAGACCTTATAGTCTTGGCTGATTCAAAAGAAGTAGGCGAATTAATACTGCTTTCCAAATCTTCAAATCAGATTTTTGTACTTGGACATCTTGAATATGACAGACTTACACTTGACCTAGAATACAAAAGAGATATGGCGGCTGGTTTAAATCCCGAAATACCAGTAAACTACTATCCAAATAATGACACTTCCAAAAAACCAAATCTGACATGGCGTGCTGCTGCCAATGCAATGTATTCAAACTGGGTAAACTATTATGTATACCAGCAGACACCTTTTGAATTTGTAGACACAGCAGAAATTATTAATAGGTAAAGCTAAATATAGCTGACAGACATATTCTTAGAATATATATCTGCCAGCTTTGCAGTTTTTCTACATATAAATCAGTTCTTTAGTTTTTTCACAAGCCTGCCTTTGACTATCATTAAAATCATTACTCCAGTTATCCCATAAAAAATTGGATACAGAGATATTGCCATTTCAATAATAAAAGTATTTATAGCCAGACTTGCTGTATCAAGCTCTAAAAATGAAGCATATATTATAGAATAGATACTGCAAAAAACTCCGCTGACAATCAGTGTTTTCTCTGCTAATGAAATAGCATCAATGGCATCTTCGAGTTTTTGCGGACTGGCTGCTTTATGTAACAAAAATACAAAAGCATTGCAAAAGTCCTTTAAATGCCCTGCAAAATACAGCGAAAACACCAGTATAAAAATAATTTGCCAAAATGCAACCATATCAATAAAATGCGTAATATTGTCAACAATAGATATTGTTGATGTAAGCTGCAAAGAAAGAAAAAATACCACAAACCCTGCTATCCATGCAATACTTATAATAATATCCTTTACATTTCTTTTCTTTTGCTCTTCACTATCTTTCATTAAATTCATAATATTTTCCTCCGCCTTTTCATTATACGTGTCCTGCGTAAGGTGTTCACCAGACAACAGTTCATTTACATTAATATCCAAAATTTCACACAACGGCATTATCATAGAGATATCTGGCAAACCATGCCCAGTTTCCCATTTAGACACCGTTTTGTCACTGATGCCCAGTACCTCACCAAGCTGTTTCTGAGTCATCTGTTTTTCTTTTCTCTGTTGTGCTATAAATATGCCTATTTTCTTCTGTTCCATATGACCTCCTTTCTATCTCGTAGCCATATCATATCAAGAAAATATATCTTTTGTAAATCTGCGGAGAGGAGATTTGCTCTATATATGGTAGAATCCCTATTTCTTTAACACAAAACACTCTTTCTTATAAAAACAGATGCCATACTTAGCTATATCTGTATAACCTTCACTTAATAAATCACTGTCATAATGAAGCTTCTCTATCTGTTCAAGTGCCTTTGTACAGCCTTTTTCAAGTTCATTTATACTATTTGCAACTTTTAGTTCAATTATAATCGCCTTTCCCTGCCGTATTCTTTGCGTCTTTAAAATCAAGTCATACCTGCCAAAACCACTTTCTCTGTTAGATTTTACCAAGTATTTTCTATTATGCTTTAAAAGACCTGCCAAAAAACCATGGTAATAGTCCTCTTTATAATCATAAAAACTTATTGTTTCCATAAGTTGTCCTGTAATTATATCAGAAATTTTATCACAATTTCCTTCCTCAAACGCTATAATAAGACTTTCAAAGTCTGATGTCTTTATTTTGCTATCAAACCATTCTGTTACTTTATTTTTATAAACGCTGCGTATTTCCTTATTAGGAATTTTTAAAGCGAGATAAATAGTATCATTCTTAAACTTTTTATCTACAGCTTTAAGATATCCTGTAAAAAACAGAAAATTCCATAAATTATCCTGTGATTTATACACATCTTCATAAGTAACATCTTCATGTACTGGTTTTTCTATTATCTTGCCATCAACAAGCTCTTCAAGCTCACCTCTAGTAACTTCATCTGCATTTTCAATTAACTCACGCACAATATCATTAGAAGATGTATTAGACCAATACGGTTTTGGAAAGTTTGTATTTTCATAAACAATGTCATACACATAATTAATAACACTCCAAGGATTATAAACTTCTGTACTGCCAAAAATATAACCATCATACCATTTTTTCAATTCATCTTTTCTTTGTGTTATATTATACGCATCAAGAAAATTGTCAACTTCATCTTGTGTAAAGCCAAAATATTCTGCATAATTATTATCTAGTGCAGAAAGTACTTTTAAATTATTAAGTCCTGTAAATATACTTTCCCT
>DESG01000189.1 GCA_002361175.1 Lachnoclostridium sp. UBA3320
TATTAATAAAATTGTATTACAAAATTTATAAGCATTTTTATTTATATAGCTTTATAAACGCCTTATTAGAGAATGTTTTTTACACTAAGGCATTTTGCTACATTGCGTATCCTGTTATAGAGGTACGTTTGTATATATGATAGCATCTATAACAATTATTAGGAGGATTATGTAGTTATGAAGAACACATCACTTTTGTCTTTAAGAACCAATAAACCATTGAAGAAGAAATTAGACAAGTTGACTAGCGAGAAAGATATGAGTATGTCAGAATTTCTTGTTACAAGAATAGAACAGGAATATGAGTATGTAAAACAGTTACAAGAACTTGATGACGCATGTGAAGTACTAGATAATATAGCAAAAATAATGGAACGTATAATATTAGATGAAAATAATCATCCATATGATGAATTTTATAATGATTTTATATTACAATCATTTTATATGGTTAAACACCTATCTGGTAATATTAATGTTGACCCTCCTTGCCTTGATACTAGGTATGATGGCAATAAAACAGAACATATTTCAGTAAGGACTAAACGTGGGACTATTAAAAAATTGGATTATATTGTAGATTTCTATGAGTGCAAAAAATCTGACATTATACCATTGCTATTATCAAAAAAGAAGAATAACAGCATAATTGCTGATGCAATTAAATGTTTCTGCTATATAACAGATATAAGAAACTATTTTTATGAAAAACATATTGATGATAAAGATTTTGAAAAGGAGTGTGATAGATTATGGAAAATAATGTTATAAAGACTTATGAAGACATTGTTGTCAAAAACGTAAATTGTGGTAAATATAAGGAAAAAAGAGATATGCTAAATCTTATAAAATATATTACTGGCAACAGTACAAAGCCAGAAAAGCAGAAATCAGTAAGATACATTGGAGGTTGTGGTGTTCCGTATTATAACTCTGATTTATGTTGCGATTCTATGTATATTGTAAAAAAATATTACAATAAAACAGATAAAAAGTTCCGTTCTGTATACCATTTTATGATTTCGTTTGAAAACCCTATTGAAGATGCAAATATTGTAAAATTAATTGCTATTGGCATATGCCAGAATTTTTATGAAGATGGCTTTCAGTGTATATATGGAGTACATGAAGATACAGAACACCTTCATATACATATCGCTGTAAATGGTACAAACTTTACAACTGGAAAACAAATGCACTTATCCAATAGTGAGTTAAAAGCTCTAATGATAGATTTAAAAAAAAGGGCATATGGTATATTAAAAGAAAAAGGCTATTGATATATAATATTATCCTTTAGGAACTATTTTATTTTTAACCAGCCTGTAATATCTGTTCTTTTGTGGAACGTACATTATAAGTTCCATGTACCAGATACTACAGGCTGACCAGATATAAAGATACAATACTTTATTATGGAAATAAATATACATTTCTACAACTCCAAGTATTTTGCCTTTTTCTACTCCTATGGTTTCTGCATTTTTCCAGTTCCAGTATTGCAGGCTGCATTATTTTTAACACCTTTATATCATTTGGCATTACTCCTGTTCATTATAATTACAAAAATAAAAACGCCAGTTTAACTGACGTTTCTATTTTTTAAGTTTCACATAGTTATATCTAAGAATTGTTCTGGTGTTACAGCCTTTACTTTTGAATTTTTAAAGTCACTTATATTCCTAGTAATGATATAGGAAGCATTAATGCTTGCAGCACATTCATCTTGGAGGCAATCTTCAAAATCGGTAAAATCTTTTCTTTTCAAAGCATTAACAACTTTCTCATGTTCTGCACCACATACACGTAGCACCTTTAATATTCCTTCTAAAAGCATACGTCTTTCCTCAGAAGAATACTGCTTCCTTAAGATAAAATAAATATTAGAAACAGAGTGTAATGCAATATGTCCATCTGCCTCTCTCCTGCCACATAAATCTATTACTTTTTTTGATGCATCATAAAATGGCATTCTATATTGTAAAATATCCAACAAGATATTTGTATCAATTAAAAGAACCATATTTCTCCTCCAGTGCTTCTTCTAACTCTTTTTCGTAATTGAAACTTTCTGGCAATGTTCCAGTGAAATCTTCGAGAATAGCAAGTCCTTCAAGTCCTTCTTCAATATAGTTGTCTTTTTTTGTGCTTACTTTGAAGCTCCTTAAAACTGCTACTACTTCTGCCATTTCAGAATCTTCAATATTGTTAATAATCCTGACTGCTTCTTTTTTTAATGCTGTCATTAAAACACCTCCCTGCGTTTGCATTATAACAAACTACATCACACAATTCAAGCAATACTTCTAAACAGCTTTGATTAAAAATCTCCTACTCCTGACAGGATTTAAAAACCTCTCATAAACATCTGGCATTTCTGCTTTAAGTCTTTTTGTATCTATCCTATTGCTAATGCTGTTCTTCCATGAAACAAGGAAATTTTCGTTTTCAGCATATTCAGCTTCATTCATATAAGCTTTTATCTCCTGTTCTATCTTCTTCTTTTCTGTATCAAGCTGGCTTATAAGGTCTGACAGTTCCTCTCTTTTCTGAAGCTTTTCATCAAATCCTATGAGTGGTATAGAAAATCCCTCTTTGCTTTCTGAAAAGTGATTATTTATAAAAGAATCTGCTGCCTTTGAACCATCTGGCTCTGGCATTATTTTTTTCATTACATGGTTATTCCAGAAGTTTTCTTCAACTCTTATAAGTGACTGGATTATATCTTCATCACGTTTTAGCTCTATATACTTAAACTCTCTGCCATATATCATCACAGCGATGTACCATGACTTAGCACCAAGCACTGCCATGTAGTGATAGCATTGCATTATGTAATGTGCTGGTATATTGCCATCTTTCCATTTCTCCACACTATAAGGGCTTGCAGTTTTACACTCAAGCCCTATAATACCGTCATTCCTGCCTGTAACAAGTCTGTCTACATCTGCAATCATAAAAGGATATTCAATACTTGCATACATAGCATTAGAACGTCTTACCTTTAAGCCAGATGCTTCCATAAATCTTTTAGCAACGTAATCTTCCAAGTCTCTGCCCTCACGCATTGCCTCATTATCAGGAACTTCTTCATTTGTGCCATCACACATCTTGGAATCATATACTTCTATCGGTGATACATATGGATTGAAACCACATACTGCTCCTGCATCAGAACCACCTATGCCATTTTTCCTTAACATAAGCCATTCCTGCTTTGGCATATTCTTCGTTTTTGCCATTATCTTGTACATATTTTGTCCTCCCTTACTCTTACTATCATAAATTAATTTATGATAGTATAACTTTTTCTGGTTTTCCATTATGAAAAACTGATAACATACCACTGCTACGTCCGTAATAGTAGATATTATCTGACAATACTTCTTCTGGTGACACTGCAGAGCTGTTTACTTCTTGCACCATATCTTTAAGTTCTTTTGGATTATATATGCCATTGTCTTCCAGTATTAGGAACTCATGTATGCTTGAAGGCAGCAGGAAAAGGCTTGTACCATGCTTTTCTGCAAGTTCTTTCAATACGTTAGGATAAAATATTGTTGTTGCACCAAACATACCTCTGCTATTTGTCAACACCATAATTTCTGGTTCTCCTTTAGTAATGTCTATGTTTGGTATGTCTGTGCAGTCTGTAATCTTTGACAAAAGCTCATATAGTGGAAATTCCTTATATGGAAAAAGACTTACTGTATTTTCTAAGGCATAGCTTAAAATATTCTTTTCGTCCCATCTAAAATTATCTAGCATTGATTTTGTTACTCTTACCTTGCCAATTCCACTTTCATCATCTGTAGCCAGTATATAAAGCACTAATGAAAGCTCATTACAATCTAAATGAACGCTATCTTTCAAAAGCTTTTTATTTTTACTGCTGTTTATTAATTGTAAAAATAGCCTTTCCTGTACCCATTCCCTGTC
>DESG01000089.1:0-242 GCA_002361175.1 Lachnoclostridium sp. UBA3320
TTCCACAACGGCATTTTACTATGCGATGTTAAATATGGTGCGTGGAGAAGACACTTCTGTATCTAAAGATTTTTTTCGCTCTTTTAAACAAAACTTTAAACAGGGCATGTTTCTTGGTATACCACTTACAGCTATTGGTATTTTCCTATTTGTTGACATAAGAATGTGCTATCATTCAGGAACTGGAATTTTTACTTTTTTTATGGTATTTTTTGCTGTAATTTTTTTATTCTGGGCATTTA
>DESG01000089.1:497-14605 GCA_002361175.1 Lachnoclostridium sp. UBA3320
TAATTTTTTTATTCTGGGCATTTATTACACTATACTCTTTTCCACTGTTAGCAAAATTTGAGAAGAAAAATTTAGAAATTGCCGTATGGGCATTTATGCTTTCTATAAAGCATATTTTGCGTACACTTTTAATGCTTCTTATAATAGCGTTTGGAATCTGGGTATGTCATATAATGCCAGGTCTTATTTTTATAGTACCAGGTCTTGTAGTAGAATTTCATGCTGTTATAATGGCTGCGATACTAAAGTCTTACCTTCCTGATGTACATATTGCAGAGGAATTAAAACCATTGTCTTTTATAAGTGAAGATATGGACATGGGGGTAAAAGATTATGAAAAAGAATAGAAAAAACAGCTATCTTGTACAGGATATAAAGCGAAACTGGAATACTTTTAAAAGCCTTAATGGCAAAAAACGTCTGGAATTTATATGGGATTATTATAAATGGCGCATTATAGTGATAACGTTTTCTATTATAGTAATATGTACATTTGTACATATGCTATATGAAGGGCAAAAGCCATGTAGGCTTCAGGCATGTGTTGTGCTAAATACAGAAGATAACTGCAGCAAATGGTTTGATAAATTTACAGAAGAACTTGTGTCTGACGGCAAACCAGGCAAAGTGGATATAAATCTTGACCAACCTTTTGACTATGACAACAAATATTACTATGTGCAGGAACTTGAAGTTATGACAACCGTTTCATCTATGCGCATGGATATAGCTATCTGCGGCAAGGATATGTACAGTTATCTGCTTGCATTAAATGCATGTATGCCACTTGACAAGTCACTTCCAGATGATTTAGTGGATTTTCTTTCAGACAATAATAAACTTATATATGATACTGCAAATTTAAAGATTGATAAAAATGGCAATGTCAATCCAGAAGATGGAATCGATGGTTATTATGCTGTTGATTTATCTGAAACAGAATTTGACAACTTGTATAACCAGACAGAAGATACAAAAGAACCTTTATATGCAGTTATAATCTCAAATACACAACATTTGGAAGATTGTATAAAACTTCTCAGGGCATTATTAATGCCCTGAGATTTTAAGTAGTTTCTCGTTCAATAAGATTTACTGGAAGTACTGTTCTTCTTACAAGTAGTTTTCCAGCGACAGCATCATGTAACATATTTACTGCCATCTTTGACATTTCTTTAACTGGTTGGTGGATTGTCGTAAGCTGTGGCGTTGTAAGAGTTGCAATATTTACATCATCAAAACCAATTATCTTCACCTTTTCAGGCACTGAAATATTAAGCTTTCTGCATACTTGTAACGTCTGTGCAGCAATTACATCACTATTGGCAAATACACCATCTATTTCAGGATGAGCGCTTAAAGTACTTTCAAGTAATTCACTATATTCCATATTACAATATAATGTATCTTCTGTTATAAGTTCTATAAAAGGAACTTTTTTCTTATCACAGACATCTTTAAAACCCTCTGTACGCATATCCGCAGGCATAGATAATGTGCCAATCCTGCCAACATGCAACAAATGCCTGCATCCACAGGCAATAAGTTTTTCTGCAGCAAGAACACCTCCTTGTCTATTATCACACTCTACTGAAGCAGTTCCATTGTCTAAGAAACGCTCCATTGTAATAACTGGAATATCAATACCATCAAATACTTCCAGTGCTGCAGAACCACTGCATAAGATTATTCCTGCTACTTTATAGCTAAGACACATTCTTATATACTCTTCTTCTTTTTCATGTGTGCACTGTGAGTTACATAACAATATCTTATAGCCATTTTCATATGCAAAAGCTTCCATATTACTTATCATCTCTGCAAAATATGGGTGGCTGACGTGAGGAACTATCAATCCTATTGTATTGGTACTTTTCATACGAAGCGAACGTGCTGCTTCGTTTGGATGATAATTTAATTTTTTTATAGCTTCGCCAACTTTTTTACGTGTATTATTACTTATATACCCCCGATTGTTAAGCACTCTTGAAACAGTACTTGTAGTCAAACCAGCCTCTTTTGCAACATCTTTTAAGGTTGCCATTTGGCATCTTCTCCATTCCTATTATATTCTAAAAATTTATAGTTTGCGTATTCCGCCACCGCTATATGTAGTTTCTCTCTCTGCAATCTATAGTGCGATTATACCACATTTTAACAAATTTGACAATCATTTTATATATTAAGATAGTGTAAACTTTACTTAGGTAGTTACTATTCACGGGTAGGGGAACCGCTGATAGCAACGGTTCCGGGCGATATTTAGGGTTTTGAATCGCAAAAATATCCCCTAATTTCTATATTTCGGGTTCACAGAATGCTGAATTTATGGGCATTCCCACCCCGTAAAAAGTAACCTTAGGTATATAGCTTGATGCTAAGGTTAGTTTATCTTTTTTACCGCTTTCATTGTAAAACATTTTATCAAGTACAACTATTTTAGACGGCATTTCATAATGGGCAAGAGAGTTTCTAAGTTTATTAAGTATATCATTTTTGTCTTTAAATTGCTGTGAGACACTAATAAAGGCTACAATAATTTCTTTGTTATCTTTTTTGGTAAAAATTGCTGCTGCTTCATAGACTTCTTCAAGTTTTTCAAGTTCATTTTCAATTCGTACTAATGAAATTTTACGTCCATGTACAATAACTATATCATCACTTCTGCCATCAAAATACAGATTGCCCTGCGCATCTATATGCCCATTATCAGGCATAGGATAAGGACACTTTATGCCCTCTGCTTGGCAGTTGTTACTGGCATATATTTTTCCATCACGTATAAATATTTCTGTTCCTGGAAATGGCTTTCCTACTAAACTATTATCCATAATCATATCTTTATTTTTAACATATGTAATATAACTGAGTTCACTTGCTCCATAGTAAAGTATTATGTCCGCCATAGGAAATATTTTTTTAAGTTTATCAGCGTCATCTCGTCCAAAACTTTGTGAGCCTGATAATACAGATTTTACACTATTTACAGGTTTCTTAAAAATATCTGGCAGAAGTTTAAGCTTAGATGGTATAAGGTATACTGCATTGACATTTTCCTTTTCTATAACATAAGCCCATCTTTTAGGATTAAATTGATTTTGGGCAACAACTGTTCCGCCAGCATAAAATTGTGCCATATAGAGATTCATATTGCCAGTAAATGCAAGGCTTCCCTGTGCAAATAAGACACTTTTTTCATCTATTCCAAATATTTTATTTTGAACTGGAAAAAAGTCTGCCCAGCTTTTATATGTTCTGTATAAAAGCTTTGGTATTCCTGTTGTGCCAGAAGTCATAACTGCCATACACACATTTTCTGGTACATTTCCAATGTCTGGCATAAGTTTTATATCGAATGGTACAATCACAGGAATTATCCCCAAAGCATTACAGGCAAAGAACTGTATTAGCTGGTTTAATATATTTTTTTCTTGTATTATATGTACTCTTTTATAGAAACAGTTTCTTTTTATTTTTGCAGCCATATAACAGGCAAGCTTTACAAGTTCTCCATATGTATAAGCTGTGCCATCCTCTATAAGTGCTACTTTATAAGGATTGACAGATTGTAATAAATCAAAATAATTATGTATACTATTTCCCATTATATTGTGTCCCCCACATCTGCTTTTTTTATAAGAATAGCAGTTCCAATGCCGCCTGCTGCAGCTATGCTGCATACTGCATATTTACCATCTGCTTTACATATGCTGCATTGTGTGCTGCCAATTAGTTCAAGTGCTTTAAGAGCGTGAAGAACTATAATGCCTCCAGAAGCACCATATGGATGACCATAGGCAAGTGCCCCTCCAAATATATTATATCTGTCTATAACATCAGGATATGTTCTTGCAAATAGTTCATCTATAACTGCAAAAGCTTCATTACATTCATATACTGATACATCATGATAGTCAAGATGGTTTTTTTCAAGCAATTTGTTTACTGCTGCTATTGCTGCACGTGGGCTTTCATCTGGAGTCACTCCTACTTCCGCTACACCATTAACTTCTGCCAAAGGTTTTATACCATGCTTTTTTAAATATCTTTCAGAACCAAGCACAACAAATGCCGCCCCATCATTAGTCAAACATGCATTGGCAGCTGTAATTACGTTTCCGCTTTCTAACACACATGGCAGCCTGTCTAAAAGTCTCTGTCCCATACGGTCACGTATTCCCTCATCTTTATCACACCCATCTGCAATTTCCACAATTACATCATTTAAAATACCTTTTTCCCTTGTTTCTTTTGCAAGTCTGTGGCTTTGTAAAACCCATTTGTCAAGCATTTTTCTGGTAATACCTTCTGAAACAGCAGTCTTTTCTGCACCTTCAAGCATTGCCGTCTGTCTGTGTTCTCCAGGTAAAAATTTTGCAGTCTTATACCATGAATATTCTCCACCATATAAATCAAAATCAGGATGATTTTTATTGTAACCACGTCTTGGTGCTGTTGAACTACTTTCAAAACCTCCTGCAATAATACAATCCGACTGACCACTTTGTATCTTGGCAGTAGCCACAGCAATACTTTCTAATCCTGAAGCACACTGTAAATCTATTGTAAAAGCAGGTATACTTTCTGAAAATCCTGCCTCAAGAGCCATAAGTCTTGTAATATTGCCACCAGCTCCTGCTGCATTTCCTGCAATAATCATATCTACATTAAGTTTTTTGTATTTTTCTAAAATATTTTTAAGAACCTTTGCTCCAAGTATTTCTGCTGGAATATTTTTGTACATACCATTTTCAACTCCGATATAACTTCTAGCTCCTCCTATTATATATGGCGTCTCCATATACTTCGTCCTTTCCACTTATAATTAATTTAAACCTGTCTTCACCTACTTTAAACACATTTATAATTTCACCAGCAAATGCTGGATTATTAAATAACATAGTACACTTTCCTATTTTAAAATCTGTATTTTCTATAAACATATTTAAAATGTCCTCAAAAACTAAAAAACCTGGCACTACATATTTGCCAGTCTGGTGTATATAGTTACTGTCCCCTACATCATAGACAAATTGTTTTATATCATTCTGTGCATATTTTAATGTCAAACAGTAAATTCCATCAGTATTTGTATATTTTTGTGCCAAATGATTTCTGGCAGGTTTGACAATATGCATAATAAGCTTATATCTAATGCCATTGTATACAGCCTTTGACATAATAGCAGAATAGTGCCTGCGTTGCCTTAAAATCACAGCCTCTGTTGTTTTTATGTTTATATCATTGTACAGTTTACACTCTTCTGCCTCAAGTTCTGCTTTTGCTATCATCCATCCATCAAAGCCTTTTATTTCCGAGAAACTTCTCACCATATTTCTATAAACCTGTATCATATATAACCTCTCTTGTGTACAATTATTAACTAACTATAAGGCTATACTGAAAATTTGTCAACCTATTATATTTTTAGGTTGACAAATTGAAAATGTTTCTGTATAATTATTTTGTATTGGAATAAAAGTAATATCAAGGAAAACTAATACAATGGATTATTGATACAATCCTGCCTTGAAGAAACGGAGACAAAAATGGAAAAAAGTAAAACAATCAGCCAGCTATCTACCCGATGCCTTGTAATTATGGCAATGTTTGCTGCCGTATTATGTGTATCAGCATACATAAGTATCCCTTTACCAAATGGCACACATATTACTGCTTTAAACTTCATAATTACTCTTATTGTTCTTACATTTCCAGTTGGGCAGGCTCTTGCCATAGTTCTGGTATGGCTGCTCCTTGGTATTACTGGAGTTCCTGTGCTTGTTGGCGGCAATGCAGGAATTGGCTATATATTAGGACCATATGGAGGCTACAGCGTTTCATTTGTCCTTATTGCTATCTTTATACCATTGTTATGCCGAAGAAAATATAATCCGCTGTATTTTTCTGCATTTGCCATATTATCTGCTGTAGCTGTTGACTTAACAGGAACATTTTGGATTATGGCTGTTTCAAAAGTATCTTTTAAGGCAGCGTTTATTGCAGGATTTATTCCTTTTATTGCACTTGACATTATAAAGGCAATAGTTGCAGCACAGATTGTACCAAAACTGCGCAAACTTGTAACCGATGTAATATATTAATGGGGATGTATACATCCCCATTTAAAGATAAAATACAGTTAACTTACAAATAACTATCCTTGAAAATTATTAGAAGCTAATCTGTCCACAAGCTGGCTCATCTGTTCCTCATAGTGCGCCAGCTTTCTTTCCGTAGCAAGTGCTCTTTCATAATCTTTTTTATTCATTTTGGTATCATTATTATTAATGCTATTGTTAGTGCTGTTATATATTCCAGTTTTATCATTTTGACTATTTTGGTTATCCATTATTTATCCCCCTTATTTTCCAATATTAGTTAAGTAAAAATAGTATAACCTTGTTCCAGATTATAATACATAGAAATTAGATAATAACATATATTGTAATTTTTATATATGAATACTAAACTTTTATTTTGCAGACAATAACAATAACTATTTATGCTGCACTTTGAAATGGAGGATTTTATGAACAGCCGTTCCTTACTTAAAACACTTGCTATACTTACAATAATAACATCTGTTGTATGCCTTTCGCTAAAATTTATTCTTCCGCTTGTATTTCCATTTATAGCCGCATATCTGTTTTTAAGAATGCTGCTCCCTGCCATCAATTTTTTAAAAAATAAATGTGGACTGCCTGTATGGTTTTCATATGGCAGTACACTTACAGTATTCTTTGTTTCAGCTTCTAGTGCTTTTTCATTAATTATATGGCTTATATGCAAGCAAATACAGCTATTAATAAACAATTTCCCAATTTATTACCAGCTTTATAGCAGTATTTTTTACAACTGTCTTCAAAAATGCTGCCACTGTATTGATTATTACCTTTCTGTTCAAAATGGCACTACGCTAAACTTTGCCAATGAAAAAATTTCACTTTTACAATCAGGATATATTGATAAACTTGTAAATAATGCTGGACAAATATTTTCAGGGTGTATTAACGTATTTACACGTGTTATAACTCTTATATTCATAATACTTATAAGCATGATTGTTTTATGCAGAGATATAGACCATATCCACAATTCATATGCAAAAAACAGGTTTTATTCACATATACATAAGATAATGCACACTCTTAAAGAAACAGGCCTTGGATATATTAAATCACAGGGAATAATAATATGCGTGAATTGGTTTATATGCAGCACTGCATTTATGCTGATTAAAAATCCATACTTTATTCTTATTGGACTCTTAATCTCGCTTATTGATGCACTTCCTATATTAGGCAGTGGAATGGTTTTGTGTCCTGTTGGCATATATTATATTTTCCACAGCAATTTTGTTTATGCTGCAATTCTTTTTACTGCCTATATTATAACTATATTTGTACGTGAAATCCTTGAAGCAAAACTGCTTGGCACTAACATGGATATACTGCCATTTTTTATGCTTGTATCAATATATATAGGACTTAAAATATTTGGAATTAGTGGGATAGTTCTTGGTCCATTTGCAGTAGTTATAATACGGACAATTTATGAGACATTTTCAGATGCATATTAATTTGAAATAAAAAATATATACAGCTATTATTCTTGTATTTTTACCATACAACTTTTCCTACAGAAACATACACCATATTTTTTAATAAATGTATAGCCTTCATTTAAAAGACTCTCGTCATAATGTTTATCTTCTATCTGCTGCAATGCTCTATAGCACATATTTTCCATTTCTGTAAACTTAAGTGCACGTTTTAATTCAAGAATGATAGCAGGCTGTTTTTCATCATCTGGTTTTAATACAATGTCATACCTTCCTTCTCCACTTTCACGATTTGAAAATTTATTATAATCTGGCATACCACCTAAAAGTCCTAACAAAAAACCATGATAAAAATTTTCTGCACTGTCAATAAAACTTATGCTTTCACGTAGATACTTTTTTAGAATATTTTCAAAAACTTCTGTATTACCATCCAATATGGCACTATATAATTCTGAAAAATCAACAGCTTTTATTCTTTGATGCATCCACTCTCGTATATTATTTTTATATATATACAAAATTTCTTCATTCGGTATTGTCATTGACAAGTATATCTGCTGTTCCATAAAACTCTTGTCCACAGCTCTAAGGTAGCCTGTAAAAAATAGAAAATTCCATAAATTATCCTGTGATTTATATATATCTTCATAAGTAATATCTTCATGGACAGGTTTTTCTATTGTACCACCTGCAATTAGATTTTCAAGCTCTTGCTTTGTAATATTATCCGCAGTGTCGATTAATTCACGAATAATACTGTTTGATGATGTATTAGACCAATATGGCTTTGGAAATTCTGTATTTTTGTGGGTTATATCTTTTACATAATTGATTATACTCCATGGGTTATATACCTCTGTTTTTCCAAAAAGATAGCCATCATACCAAGCTTTTATCTCATCTCTTTTGTCTGTTATGCCATAAGCTTTAAGTAAACTGTCAACTTCGTTTTGCGTAAAACCAAAATATTCTGCATAATCTTCACTCAGTACAGATACAACGTCAAGATTATTAAGCCCTGTAAATATACTTTCCTTACTGATGCGCAGACAACCTGTCACAACAGCCAATTTAAGGCTTTCATTTGTTTTTAATGCAGATTCAAACAGTGAACGAATAAAGACAACCATTTTGTCATAGAAATCATTAAAATAAGCATTTTCAAGCGGTACATCGTATTCATCAAGAAGTATAATTACTTTTTGATTATGATATTTTTCAAGACATTCTGATAAAAATTGCAGTGACGTGAAATACTCAGATATTGATGCCATTCCTTCCATTAAAGAAAGAAATTCCTTTTTCTCAGATGGAAGTAACAAATCTCCCTCTAGTATATAGTAATGTCTTCTATATTCTTTTACAAGTTCTTTCTGTAATTTTTCCAATGCCATTTCATATGTTGGCTGCTTGGCTGATTTTAAGGATAAAAAGATTACTGGGTATTGTCCCATATGTTTTGTATATTCTTCTCCTGTTTCCATAATCTTTTTACCTTTAAAATATATGGAATTATCAGCTGCCTTGTCATCTGGCAAAATTTCTTTTTCAAAAAAAGTTTTTAACATACTTTGTGTTAATGTTTTTCCAAAACGTCTTGGACGTGTAAATAATGTAACTATGCTTCCTTGTTCAAGTATATCTTTTATCAGCAGTGTTTTATCTACATAATAATATCCATTGTCTATCATCAGTTTATAAAATTCAACCCCTATTGGTATTTTATATTGCATTTAACATATCCATCCTTTCAGTTTTGGTTCTTTCTAGTAAAACCCTCAAAAAGATAATTATACAAATTTTAAACCTTATTCTTGGGGAAATCAAAAAAATTATTCTTGAAGTTATTTACTAATTATGTTAAAATGACCAGTGGGAAATCAAAATCAAAAATAATGGTGTATCACCTGACACTGCTGGCACAGTGTCAGACCTGATATGGTACATAGCTACCACAACATACAGTATTAACTGCGATACACACGAACTTATTATATATGATTTACTTTGTTTTTTCAATCATATTTTTAGTGTGTAATAGTACTTCGCAAGAATACTGTCAGCCTTTTTAATATATACAGGTTGTTGGTGTGGAAGCATACCAACACCTGTTTTTGTTTTGGTTTCCTACTAGAACCCTAAAGGCGGTACTTTATGCCGTCTGTGGGTTTTTGGTAGGAAACTGTAGGGAAACTGCGGTTTATTTATAGTGCCGTAGTTTTTTTGTCCAAATATACAGAGGAGGGATAAAAATAAGGACAAAGAGACAAAAATTTGTAAAAAATATGGAAAGGGAAAGAATTATGTTGAAAAAACACAGAATAAAAATAATAAATGCTTTAATGTGCTTTGCTATAGCTATAATATTTACACAGATGACACCAAATAAAACAACGTGCAATGTAGCAAAGGCAGAAGAAACGGAAAAAACAGACTTTAAAGGTGCAAGCGGAAAGATGAAAGATTTAACATGGAGTATAACAGCAGGAGGACATCTAACTATTAAAGGTACAGGGGATTATATAAAAGGTTCAACTACAGTAGAACAAATACCAGACTGGTCTCGCTATAGTAATTATATCAAAACGGCAGAAGTAGACGTACAAAATATTACTTGTACAAATAATATGTTTCAAGGATGTGATAATTTAACGAGTATTAATTTAAAATCACTTAATACTGATAAGGTAACTGAGATGATGTATATGTTTCACGATTGTAGTAGTTTAACAAATCTTGATTTAAGTTCTTTTAAAACTGGCAATGTAACTACTATGCACGCTATGTTTGATGACTGTCGTAGTTTGACGAATCTTGATTTAAGTAATTTTGAAACTGATAATCTAACTGAAACGTGGTATATGTTTCACGGTTGCAGTAGTTTAACAAGTCTTAATTTAAGTTCTTTTAAAACTGATAATGTAACTGATATGCAGTATATGTTTTATGATTGTGATTGTTTAACAAATCTTGATTTAAGTTCTTTTAAAACTGATAATGTAACTAATATGAGTGCAATGTTTTATGATTGTAGTAGTTTAACAAATCTTGATTTAAGTTCTTTTAAAACTGATAAAGTAACTGATATGACGTATATGTTTAATGGTTGTATTCGTTTGACGAATCTTGACTTAAGTTCTTTTAAAACTGATAATGTAACTACTATGGAAGATATGTTTAATGGTTGTCATCATTTAACGAATCTTGATTTGAGTTCTTTTAAAACTGATAATGTAACTGATATGAGTGGGATGTTTAACGAATGTTATTATTTAACGAGTCTTGATTTGAGTTCTTTTAAAACTGATAATGTAACTGATATGAGTGGGATGTTTAGTGAATGTACTCGTTTAACTAACCTTGATTTAAGTAATTTTAATATTAACAAGATAGAGGGGAATAAGTTTTTTTTAGTAAAGAACTTATCATTTTTAGAAAGGCTTAGTTTTTTTGCAAATTCTTCTAGAGCATTTGAACTTCCTTTGTATAATGACCCTTTTGCTGATTCTGATGATAACCCTCTTTCTTCTGATGACTATTATTGGGTTAATGATAGTCTGGAAACTGTTACTGGAACAGCTATAGGTGTGGCAAAGAAAGTTAGTTATTTTAGATTAAAAAAAGGTGAAACACCTACTATACCTGCGCCTATTGAATATTCTATAATATATAATTTAGATGGCGGGGTGAATAATAAAGATAATCCTGCAACTTATAATGTCACACAGTTAGTTACTTTTAAAGCTCCGTCTAAAGATGGATTTACGTTTGATGGCTGGTATAAAGACAGTGAGTTTAAACAAGCAGTTTCTTCTATTGATGTTGGTACAACAGGAGTTATTATATTATATGCAAAATGGAAAGAAGATGCTAAAAAACCAAATGTAATACCAACGACCAAGCCTGTACAGACACAACAACCAGAACAAACACAAAGTCCTGCAATATCAGGTGGTGGAATTCCAATAGTTTTTGGCAGTACATCAGGTAATGACGGCTTATCAAGTAGCAGTAGCCCATCAAACAGCAGCAGTCCATCAAGTAGCAGTAGCCCATCAAACAGCAGTAATCCATCAAACAGCAGTAGTCCATCAAGTAGCAGTAGCCCATCAAACAGCAGTAATCCATCAAGTAGTAATACCCCATCAAATAACACTAGTATGCCAACTAGCAGTAATGCACCAAGTGATGCTAATGACAATAAGGTTATAGATCCGATTACGGGTGCGGTTACTGAAACTGTTACATTGCCAGATGGAACAAAAACTATAAAAGAAGTTTTCACTGAAACTAAGGACAATACAAAGACCGTGACTGAAACAATAAAAGCTAGTAATGTGAATACAACAATAGTTAAAGTTGTAAATTATGACGCAAATGATAATATTATTGATGCTAGGGCAACTGTTTATACAGGCGGTTCTGACATCAATAGCAATCTTTCTGCTAAGACAGTAATTCCTGAAAGTTATTTATCAGGTTTGAAAGATATTGGAATCCAAAGTATAGATATTTGCATTGAGAAGCCTACAGTTGATATAGTGAAAAATACCACTGGCACTAAGATGGTAGTGAAAGTGGAAATGCCAAGTGTAGATGGAGTATCGGTTGACATGGTTATACTTACTAAGGAAAGTATCGCAAGTGCCATGGAAAGTGATAAAAAACTTGTTGTAAAAATTGTAAATGAAGACCATGAAAAATCTTATACTGTTACGATACCACAACATGAACTTAAAAAGATGTCAGATGATATTAATATATCTGTGAGGACTGCTAAAGTTTCTGGTATAGATGAAAGTAAAAAGAATGGTATAGATACAATTTTATCTTCAAATGGTATAGGCGAAGATAATTCATATACTGTATCAGTGTCAAAGAATAATATACAAGGCGGTATTAAGGTAACTGTTCCTGTGTTACTTCCATCTGTAAAAGCTGGCGATAATGTGTATGTGTATTGCTATAATGAGAAAACAGGCAAACTTGAAGAAATTGCCAATAGCAAGAGGATGGTATTAAATGATAAAACGGCTGGAATTGAAATAAACAGTGAAAAAGATTATATAGTTACAGATAAAGAATTAAGTGGCAAAAATGTTGTAACGCTGCTTGATAAGTGTAAAGTAAAATTTAATAAAACAACTGTCAAAAAAGGCAAAACTTTGAAGATAAAAACTAATCTTCCCCAAGAACTTTCTATTAAGAAAAGTCTTAAAGCAAGTGTACCTTATGCAAAACAAACAGTAGTAGTTAAGTATAAATCTTTTGATACAAGCATAGCAAAAGTATCAAAGAATGGTACAGTTAAAGCAAAGGGTAAAGGCAAGGTAAAAATAACTGTGCAGATAAAATTAGCAGATGGAAAGGTAAAAAAAGTAAAGAAAAATATAACTGTAAAATAATATCAGAAACAGAATAATTAAAAATAGTGACTACTTAAATCTAATATGTTAATGTAATCAGATTTAAGCAGTCACTTTGAAGAGCGAAATTAGAATTACGCAATTCAAGTAATCCTGTTGAAAAAGAGAATGATATGATGTATTAACGTATTTACACGTGTTATGACTCTCAAAGAAACTTATTGATGTACTTCCTATATTAGGTAGCAATTCACACCAACAGGGGCTTATTAGTGACATCTTTCTTGTATATTGTTACTCGTTTACTTTATGCACGTTTTACCTTTCCTTTAAAACCTGCTTAATTGCTTCTTGGTTAGACTCTTATTTACCCTTATGGTCATTTTTTTGGTCTGTAAGCCTTTAAATGCTCCTTTATTTACCATAATAGCCTTCTTGCTTTTAATGGTTAAAGTCTTTAATTTCTTTGCTCCAGTAAAAGCATTTTTCTTAACTGTTGTAATTGTGGAAGGCAAAACAATTTTCGTTACATTTTTACAATTTGCAAACGCCTTGGCATCAATAGTAGTCACAGTATATTTAACACCATTTACAGTAACCTCATTGCTTACGGTAACTGTAGTCTTGTTTGTCATATTTACCTGGGAAAGTGTTGCTGTGCCATTTGCCTTTGTATCTACCGTAGTAGTTATACCATTTTGCTCCTCAGCAGTAACATTTGTCTGCTCCTCTGGCTTTGATGATGATGCACTTTCATCTAAAGGAGTATCCGTTACTGTTGGTGCATCAGTAGCATCTGGTGCTTGAGTAGTTGTTGGCACTTGAGTAGCTGTTGGTGTATCAGTAGGTGCTGGCACTTCAGTTGCTGTTGGTGTACCAGTAGGTGCTGGCACTTGAGTAGTTATTGGCACTTCAGTTGCTACTGGTGATTGAGTAACTATCGGTGCCTGAGTTGATGTCGATGTAGTTGTAGTTGTACCACCTGATGGTCTTAATGTAGGTGCCGTACTTGGAGTTGGTGAATCAGATGGTGCTGGTGAATCAGTTGGTGCTGGTGAATCAGTTGGCACTGGTGAATCAGTTGGTGCTGGTGAATCAGTTGGCACTGGTGAATCAGATGGTGCTGGTGAATCAGATGGTGCTGGTGAATCAGTTGGCACTGGTGAATCAGTTGG
>DESG01000145.1 GCA_002361175.1 Lachnoclostridium sp. UBA3320
GCTCAAAAGTTGTAAAGTGGTGTTATTTATTAATATTATTTCAATTTATCCATCAATATCTGGTAATACTTCTTTCCTATATGTCTGCCAGACCGCTGCAAACCATCAATGCATATACGAGCTTCTTCAGAAGTAATAAGTTTATCCTCATAGGCACTGATTAAAAGTCCGATTGTCCCCATTACTGTTATACCCATCTGTGTAGAAATTGTTCTTCCTTTTGCCTCGTCCATAAGTAAAATATCAGCTTTTAATTCATCTGTAAGCACAACCGCTTCACTTTCCCCTTGGTCAAGTC
Source organism: Lachnoclostridium sp. UBA3320 (assembly GCA_002361175.1). Classification (GTDB taxonomy): domain Bacteria; phylum Bacillota; class Clostridia; order Lachnospirales; family Lachnospiraceae; genus Butyribacter. Next base: position 299 of record DESG01000145.1, read on the forward strand.
CTGTTGCCATCCTTAAAATCCTGACTGCTTCTGGATTTGATACAGAGACAGTTTTTATATAGGACGCATGGATTACCAGCTCTGCCTCATCTGAAAACCGTTTATTAGTTGTAAGTTCATTATATACAGCATTTGGAATTAAAACTTCACCAAATAATTTTTCTAACAAGTTAAGCCTGTTAATCTTTAAAAGAGAAATTATTGGTGTAGTATCAGATATAATTATCATACCATGTCCTCTTTTGCTTTCAGTTTCCTATATGCTTTCAGTTCCATATCAAGGTCATCCATTATTAAATCCAGATAGGAAAAACCTAACTTGTCATAGATATCTATTAGTTCATTTTTGTGTATTCCCAGTATTTCAGCCGCACGCCCATGTGATATTACCTGTCTTAAGATATAAGGATATAATAACAGGGCATTTCTTTCTAGTTCAGTAACCTGACTGGACGGTTCTAGGTAAACTGCCATTTCCATAGGGACTTTAATATTAACATCTACTAATGCCATAAAAAACCTCCTTCTATATGAACAGTAAATAAATTAATTGATAAACTTATTTTTAACTATAAATGAGCAAATTTAAAATAATGACCAAATCATAGTTACTATTCATGGGGGTGGGAATGCCCATAAATTCAGCATTCTGTGAGCCCGAAATATAGAAATTAGGGGATATTTTTGTGATTCAAGACCCTAAATATCGCCCGAAACCATTGCTATCAGCGGTTCCCATACCCGTGAAAAGTAACCAATTATTATCTGCTTAAAATTAATTTGCTAAAAACTTCTTGCACTCTGCCCTTAAATATGCTATATTAAACATAAGAAAAGGAGCAACCGCCCACAAAGTGGTTAGCCTCCCAAGGTGTCAATAAGCCTACCCGACTGCCAAGTACAAGGTAGGCTTATTTATTTTCGCTTGTTGTTCCTATCTATGTAGGCAAGCAGTGCAATCAAGAAGTTACCGCCTAAAAATAACAGGCTTAAAATCTGGTATGTATCCATCTGCACCACCTCCCCTCTTTTTCAAGTGTAGGGAGGCTTTCCACCTTGTAACACGATTACTCCATATCGACAATATAACACATTTTCTACTATTGGGCAATATCTTTTTTTTCTTAACTTTTCCTCTGTTTTAAACTGGATCCTTACATGTGGTAATACTTTAGAAATGCTATAAAATGGCATAAATTTTTCACAAGCCCTACAGTATGCTTTAAATCAAGAGAAGCCTTGACTGTTACAGCTTAAACTTTGTCATCTCTTGTTTCATTTCTTCTGAAACTTTTGACAAATTATCAATGCATTCTGCCACTTTACCAATTCCTTGTAACTGTTGTGTTAAAGATTCTGCTACTTTTTCAGTTAACCCTGCCGTATGCGCAGAGATATCCCTGATTCTTTCCACTGCACCTACTACAGAGCTGTCACATTCATGCATTTCCACAATAAGATTTTCCATATCATTGACAGATTCTCTTGTTTTTTCTGCCAGTATACGAAAGGTGGCAAAGGTTTCTTGTACTTTATGAAGTGCTTGTGTCTGTACATCTGAACTGGCACGGATAGCTTCTATATTTGCTACTGTATCTAAAATGTCACTGCACAATTCAGCGATAATTATTTCTATATCAGCAGTTGCAACGGATGAATCCGCAGCAAGTTTTCCAATAGATTCTGCTACCACTGAAAAGCCTCTTCCATGCTCGCCTGCGTGTGCAGCTTCAATAGATGCATTCATGGCAAGCAGCTCTGTCTCGGTAGATATCTCATTAATTGTGTTCAAAATTCCTGAAATTTTTTGTGACTGCCCTTCTAGTGCTGTAATCTTGGTATATGCTTCTTCCATTTTCTTTGAAGTTGCTTCATTTTGTTTTTCAAGTTCTGTAACACTCTGCATTCCGTTTTCTCCGGAAGTAATAGTATTCTGCGCATCCATAAAAAGCACTCTGCTTTTTTCTCGCAACTGTTCAAACTTATTCCCCAGTGCTTCCTCCTGTATAACAACTTGTTTTACATCTAAGTCCTGTGCCGCTGAACCATTTAATATTTCTTTAACTGCCAGACTTACTTCCTCTGTATCTGTTTCAATCTGCTTTAAATTATCAGAGCTTTCAACAACCTCTTCGGTAATTATGGCATTTTTGGTTAGAATGGCAGATATTTTTTGGGTCATCTTATTAAAGCTTCTTGACATAATGCCAATCTCATTTTTGCTGCTCTCATCTGCTTGAACTCTAAAATCACCTTCAGCAGCATTCTTAATTAACTCTGTAATAGATACAACAGGGTTTGTCAGTTTGCGTGCCAAGAGCGCAATTACCAAAATTGCTATAACAATGATAAATAATGCCATTCCTGCTGCAACTGCAATCATACGGTACACAGGTGCCATTGCAGCTCTTTCTTTGTGAAGCGTTATAACTGACCATGAGTCTGACTCACCTTTCAGTGGTATTGATGCATAGCTTACAATATAAGATTCTCCGTCATTTTTTATTTTACAAGTTTTGGAATTTCCAGCCATAACATCCAAAATAATTTTTTGATAATCTTCTGAAAGCGTTATACTTTGTTCCTCAGTTTGGATATTGCCTTCTGCATCAACAATTGGCTGTCCTGTTTTATCTTTACTGGACACTGTTTTTGTCATTTGCTTATAATTATAAAGCTCCTCAATCTGGGTGTTGTCTGGATGGGCAACTACAACCCCTTCTCCATCAATAACAAAGGAATATTCTTCATTCTCCACATCCGAAAATTCTTCTATCAAGCTTTGCAAATAATCTAGTTTTAAATCCACTGCAAAAATTCCGGTAATGGCATTTTCCTTATACATCGGAAAAAATATTGAAGCACAAGGCATTCCAGTATTTACAGAATAATATGACTTAGAGATAAATGATTTTTGTTCTTCCATCGTCTGTATAAACCACCATCTTGTGGAACGGTCTGCAAGCTCACCTGAAGAACGTCCTGTCTGCATACCATCTTTATCCTGAATGTAAAGTAATTCTAAATAAGGGTTGCGCTTTACACAATCCTCTAAAATTGGTGTTTGAACATCGGTTTCCATTGTCAGAATACTGGGATTTACAGATAATTCCTCTGTAATTCCATATGCACCATCTAAAAAAGTAGCAATCTCACCAGATACAAGCTGTGATTTATCTTGGATTCTGCCATAGATTTCATTTTCATAAGATTTAACAAAAATAGATACAATAATCCCCATTAAACATAACGTCAATACACATACAATTGCTATCATCGGAAAAAGCAGTTGTTTGAAAATACTTGTTTTTTTCATATGCATTCCTCAAAAAGTTAATTAAATTGTGTCTAACAAATTTAGTCGATATGTGGTATTTTATCATAATTTTTGTTAAAAAGCAATTACATAGTAAAAACTTGAATTTTCTTTTTCATATCTTGCGAAAGTCCATTTAATGCTTTTGTCTTTTCTGAGATATTTGCGATATTTGTATAAACTGTTTCAATTTCTGCCATAATTTCTTCTACGCTGGCTGAATTTTCTTCTGAAATTGCAGATGAATTTTGAACTATAGCTACTGTATCTGTGCGTACATTTTCCAGTATTTCAAATTTCTGTTTAATGGTTTCCATTCCATTTACAGTATTGCGGACACCAGTTTGTGCATCCTGAAAACTTTTATTTGTTTTTTCAAAGTTCTCTGTTTGTTTTTGCAATATGTTCTGCGTTTCTTCAACACGTTCTAAAGTATGGGAAGAGTGCATATTCAAAGTTGACACTATTTCTTTAATTTCTGTTGCAGCTTTATTAGACTGTTCAGAAAGCTGTTGAATTTCTGTTGCCACTACAGCAAATCCTTTTCCATGTTCACCTGCTCTTGCTGCTTCTATGCTGGCATTGAGAGAGAGTAGGTTTGTCTGAGAGGCAATATTGGTGATTAATTCTGTAGCAGTACTAATTTTTGCAACAGAATCATTAGTTAGTCTGGTTTGTTCCTCAAGGAAATACATAGATTCATGTACATTTGTCATAACATTATTCATTTCCCCAAGTTGCTGCATGGCATGTTCTGTCACTTCATTCATATTGTTGGAAATATCTCTTAATTTTGTAATTTCATTGCCATTTTCTTCTATAAGCTCTCCCATTTCTGTTACATTAGCATTCGCCTGCATAGCATCTTCAGATTGTTTGCTGCTGCTGTCTGCAATTTCCTGTACAGAATGATTAATGTCTTTCATAACATTGCAAACATCTTCGGTAATATGTTTAAGTGAATCAGAATCTCCATATACATCATCACTCTGAGAACGTATATCTATAATAATTGACTTTAGCTTATCTTGAAGGCTGTCAATACTTTTGCCAAGTTCTCCAATTTCGTCATTGCGTTTAAGAATTTGGTCTTCTATATGTATATTTAAATTTCCTTCTGAGATATCACTTAGATATCCCATACTCTTTCCGAGGGAAATAGTTATTTTATTTACTATAATGTACACTGTTATTGTAGCAAAAACCATTCCAACAAAAATAAGAATTAAAAGCTGCAGTCTTACTTTGGTTATAATATTAGAAACGGTATACTGTGGTGTTCCAAGAAATATCATTCCAACAACTTCATCTGTTCCCTCTTGATAAAAAGGTGCATAGTAGACAACATATTCTGTTCCAAGAATATCAACATGGCGATTCTGATATGACTGTCCTTCTTTAAGAACACGCTGTATAACTTCATCAGACGCTTTAGTACCAACTTGTCTATTGCCATTTTCATCTACTATAGATGTAAGTATTCTGGTATCGTTCCAGAAAATAGTTACGTCTAACCCTGTATTTTTCTTTATATGGTCAACTATATCATACGCTTGGGAAATATTTAAGTCTGTGCCTTTCCACAATTCTCCATCAGAACTTATAGTATATGGACCTTCATAACCAACTTCAAAAATATCTTTTACTGCTAAAGTAGTAGCCTGCATACCAACATATGCTTCATCATAGATACCGTTTGCAATGCGGTCTGCAGCAACCAAAAACATGCTTATTCCAAGCATTACCAGTGGAACTAGTGAAAGTGCAAGAATTTTTCCTTTTAATTTTAGTTTCATAAAAATTGTATTCCTTTCTTCATAAGTCTTAATGTTGATTATACATATTTTTATAAAGAATGAAATTTTTGTTTTTTCGCAAAATGGTGTTAATTTTGCGCATTGAAAAATTTAGTAAACATAGTAAGTGAAAAGATACCTTCTTCACACTGACATTCAATAGTACCCTTGATATTATCACAAAAAGCAGATATACTCTTCATACCAAATCCATGATTTTGTCCTTTATGGCTTTTTGGAAGACCAGTGTCATTGTCTATAATAACGGGTTCTTTACATGGATTTTGCATATGAATTAACAAATAGTTTTTATCACAATGGATTTTAATATATATAACACCACTTTACAAGTTTTTT
>DESG01000028.1 GCA_002361175.1 Lachnoclostridium sp. UBA3320
CGGCTTGCCGTGAAGAGTAGTCAGCTGAATCTCCTTTAGCATTTCCGATGCTATATTCCATTGGGAGCTGTTCAGAAGAAGAAGTAACCTTATAAATATTGGTTTCCATGAATGTTGCATCATTCTTAGATGAGTGCTTATCTACAATCTGTTTGATTGCATCTATTTCGCTTTCATCTTCAATCCTGCATTCAATTTCTGATGGTGCGATACGGGATACCGCAGCTATTGGATAATACAAAGTTAAAGCCATAACGCTTGAAATAGTCAAAGTCGCTGCCGATAACAGTGTGAGCATGATTAAAGTCTTGGAATTTGAACGCATACGGTATATGAAATTCGGGGAAGTAATTATTTTTATTTCTGTATAAAACTTCCGTTTGTTGTTTTTGCTTGTCTGTACTACGAGAGGAAGAAAGAACGAAATAAAGAGTATTGTTCCCAAAACTATGAGTACAAGTGTCAGCATGGCAATAGGAGAAAAACCAATCGTAAACCAAATAGATTTAATTCCTCTGAGAATATCCAATGCAAGAACATACCCCAAAATAATGGAGCAGAAGCCAATAATGGCAGGAACAGCATGGAATTTCACCTTTCGTTCAGCACTTTTTTCAAATCTTATTAATCCCATAAGCGATGTCTTGAAAAGAAACCTGCTGTTAGACAGCATCAATACAATCACAATAGCAAAAATAAAGCAGGCTGTTTTTACAATGGCATTGATATTGAAAAATGGTATTTCTGAATTATTGATAGACAAATTCAGTAACTTGGTTATGCCAAAAACAATGCCTTTATGAAAAACACTACCGAAAAGTATTCCTACTATAAATGCTCCAAAACAAACCAGTAAATTCTCTGTTGTCAGCAATGACAATACTGTGGTTTTTCTATATCCTAATAATGCATAAACACCAAGTTCTTTTGTCCGACGACGTAAAAAGAAACGGTTGGAATATGACATATAAAAAACAACAAAAGCCATTAGGAATACAGAAATTACGTTGCACATCGTTTCAACCCGTCCATCACCAGATATCTTTTCAAGCATAACCGTATTCATTGAGAATGAAGTAAATGCAAAAAAGACAGTAATTACAAATGATACAGAAAGCAGGTAAAGGGCGTAAAATGAAAATTTGTTTTTTAGATTTTTAAGTGCTATTGATAAATTATTCATGAATTCTACCTCCCTTATCTTTCCGTATCTAATTTGGCTACTTCCTGTGCAATGGCTTCATAGAATGTTCGTCTGTCGGCATCTCGTTTAAGAAGTTCTCGTATAATGCTTCCGTCTTTAAAAATCAGAATACGGTTAGCAAAACTTGCAGCGTATGCATCATGTGTGACCATTAGTATAGTGGTATGCAATTCCTCATTTGCTTCTTTTAAAGTTTTTAACAACTTGGTAGCAGAGTTTGAGTCCAATGCTCCTGTCGGCTCGTCAGCAAACAAGATATTTGGCCGTTTTACAATGGCTCTTGCAGCCGATGCCCGTTGTCTCTGCCCACCAGACAGCTCATTTGGATATTTGTCTAATTGAGATGCAATGCCAAATCGCTCTGCTAAACTTTGCACCATTTTTTCGATTTTTTCAGGAGAAAGTTTTTGCAAAGTGAGTGGGACAGAGATGTTTTCTCGAATGGTAAGGCTGTCAAGTAAAAAGTATTCTTGAAAAATAAATCCAAGATTATCCCTGCGGAAATCTGCTGCACCTGTGTCACTCAGTTGTTTTAAATTAACACCATTGATTACAATGCTGCCACTTGTAGGGGTATCAATAGTGGAAAGAACATTAAGCAATGTAGTCTTTCCAGAGCCAGAAGCACCCATAATAGCGATAAATTCACTTTCTGCCACATTAAAGGATACTTTATTCAGGCTTGGACGCTGCCCTTTGGCATAAATTTTTGTTATCTCATTTGCTTTTAATAATGTTTCCATATTTTAATCTCCTTTTTATACCTACATAGTTAATAAGCTATGGTTTCATTGTACTTTTTCTGGTTAGAAAGCGAATGAGTAAATCAAGCAATATTTTTACTCTTGACAAAGCATCTAAAGAATAATAGAATAAGTTCAATCTGGATGCAGTTTTATATTCTGATATTCACGTACAGCAGAATAGGTGGTTATGAATGTTACGGCTTTTATCCTGTTTGTGGGGTGAAGCCGTTTTATTATTTTAATGAAAGGAAATTACAAGTATGTATCAGAAAGTTTCTAGTGATTTAGATTTTGTTACGCGCGAGAAAAATATTGGCAAGTTCTGGCGTAATCAACAGATATTTGAAAAGTCAATGAAAGCAAGAGAAGGCAATCCTGTGTATACATTTTATGATGGACCTCCAACTGCTAATGGAAAGCCTCATATTGGTCATGTTCTAACACGTGTTATCAAGGATATGATACCACGTTATAAAACTATGAAAGGTTATATGGTTCCACGCAAGGCTGGCTGGGATACTCATGGGCTTCCTGTAGAACTTGAGGTTGAAAAACTTTTAGGGCTTAATGGCAAGGAACAGATAGAAGAGTATGGAATGGAGCCTTTTATTAAAAAATGTAAAGAATCTGTATGGAAATACAAAGAAATGTGGGAGGATTTTTCAGGCACTGTAGGCTTTTGGGCTGATATGGATAATCCATATGTAACTTATAATGATGATTTTATTGAATCTGAGTGGTGGGCTTTAAAGGAAATTTGGAATAAGAAGCTTTTATATAAAGGATTTAAAATTGTGCCATACTGTCCACGTTGTGGAACACCGCTTTCATCACAAGAAGTAGCACAAGGTTATAAGCTTGTTAAGGAACGCTCTGCAATAGTGCGTTTTAAGATTGTAGGAGAAGATGCATATTTTTTGGCATGGACAACAACACCTTGGACACTGCCATCTAATGTTGCACTCTGTGTAAACCCAGACCAGACATATTGCAAAGTTAAGGCAGCAGATGGCTACACATACTATATGGCACAGGATTTGCTTGATAATGTTCTTGGCACTCTAACTTATGAAATTTTAGAAAAATACACTGGTAAGGAACTTGAATATAAAGAATATGAGCCACTGTATGAATGTGCTGCAAAAGTCGCTAAAAAGCAACATAGTAAAGGATTCTTTGTGACATGTGATTCATATGTTACAATGACAGATGGTACAGGAATAGTGCATATTGCACCAGCATTTGGTGAAGACGATGCCAATGTAGGACGTAAATATAAACTGCCATTTGTACAGTTTGTAGACGAAAAAGGCGAAATGACAAAAGAAACACCATTTGAGGGCTTGTTTGTAAAGAAAGCTGACCTTGAAGTGCTTAAAGACCTTGACAAGCGTGGACAACTTTTTGCTGCTCCTAAGTTTGAGCATGATTATCCACACTGTTGGAGATGCGACACTCCGCTTATTTACTATGCACGTGAATCATGGTTTATAAAAATGACAGAAGTTAAGGATGACCTTGTACGCAACAATAACACAGTAAATTGGATTCCAGCATCTATTGGCACAGGGCGTTTTGGCAACTGGCTTGAAAATATACAGGATTGGGGTATTTCACGTAATCGCTACTGGGGTACACCTCTAAATATATGGGAATGCGAAAGCTGTGGACATCAAGAAGCTATAGGAAGTCGTGAGGAGCTTGCTAATCGCAGTGGCAATCCTTGTGATTCAAAGATAGAACTTCACCGTCCATATATAGATGAAGTTACATTTAAGTGTCCAGACTGTGGTGGTGTTATGAAACGTGTACCAGAAGTTATTGACTGTTGGTTTGATTCAGGAGCTATGCCTTTTGCACAACACCACTATCCATTTGAAAATAAAGAAATATTTGAACAGCAGTTTCCTGCACAGTTTATTTCAGAGGCAGTAGACCAGACAAGAGGATGGTTTTATTCACTTATGGCAGAGTCAACTCTTTTATTTAACAAAGCACCTTATGAAAATGTTATAGTGCTAGGTCATGTGCAGGATGAAAATGGTCAGAAGATGAGTAAATCAAAAGGCAATGCTGTTGACCCATTTGAAGCACTTGAAACTTATGGTGCAGATGCAATTCGCTGGTATTTTTATGTAAATAGTGCTCCATGGCTGCCAAACCGCTTCCATGGCAAAGCAGTACAGGAAGGACAGCGCAAGTTTATGGGTACACTTTGGAACACATACGCTTTCTTCGTGCTTTACGCCAACATAGATGAATTTGATGCTACAAAATATACACTGGATTATGACAAGCTTTCTGTTATGGATAAATGGCTGCTTTCACGCCTTAACAGCACGGTAAAGGAAGCAGATGAAAACCTTGATGCATATCGTATACCTGAAACTGCAAAGGCACTGCAGGGATTTGTAGATGAGATGAGCAACTGGTATGTAAGACGCTGCCGTGAACGTTTCTGGGCAAAGGGGATGGAACAAGATAAAATTAATGCTTATATGACACTTTATACTGCACTTGTGACAATTTCAAAGGCAGCAGCACCTATGATTCCGTTTATGACAGAGGAAATATACAGAAATCTTGTGTGTTCAGTTAATGACAGTGCACCAGAAAGCGTACACCTTTGCGATTTCCCAAAAGTCGATGAAGCTGTTATTGATAAAAAACTTGAAGATGATATGGAAACAGTGCTTGATACAGTTGTTATAGGACGTGCATGCAGGAATACAGCAAATATAAAAAATCGTCAGCCAATTAGCAAAATGTTTATAAAAGCAGATATAAGTCTTTCAGAGTTTTATCTTGATATTATCAAAGACGAACTAAATGTTAAAGAGGCAATATTTACAGACGATGTAAGCACACTTACAACATACAGCTTTAAACCACAGCTTAAAACGCTTGGTCGTAGATTTGGCAAGAATATTAATCTAGTAAAAGAAATACTTGCAAATCTTGATGGACAAAAAGCTATGGCAGAGATAAATAACAATGGTACACTTGTAATTACTGTAGATGGCAAAGAGGAAGTGCTTGAAAAAGATGACCTTCTTATTGAATCAGCACAGATGGAAGGATTTATTTCTGGAGAAGACCATGGCATCACAGTAGTGCTTGATACAAATCTTACACCAGAACTTATTGAAGAAGGATTTGTACGTGAAATTATAAGTAAAGTACAAACCATGCGCAAAGACGCAGGATTTGAAGTTATGGACCATATACGTGTAGGTGTACGGGATAATGACAAGATAATAGAAGTTATTAAAAATAATGAAGATAGCATTAAATCAGAAGTTCTTGCCAACGAAACTGTGTATGGCATGGTAACAGGATTTACAAAAGAATGGAATATCAATGGTGAGAAAGTAACATTTGGAGTTGAAAAACTGTAAAGTAAAAAAAGCTGCTTATCTATAAGCAGCTCCAAGTGTTATTATGTATTTAAAACTAACACTGGGAAAAAAAGAAAGGAGTTGCACCACAGCAGAGGGAGCTACTGTGGTGTCAAATGAAAAAAATGAAAAAGAATCTATTTCAAACATTAGTCAATCAGCTATTCTTTAAACATGAATACATTATATAATGTAAATGTGTTCGTATTTTGTCCTAAATATGAACGAATTATTAACTTGTATAATTAAGTGTAAATAAACAATTAATTGTTACTATACATAATTTAAAGTGGCCATAGATTACAGTTTTCCATACTTTTTTAGTATGTTGTGTATGCGCTCTGCTGGGTTTAAAAGGTCACTTATTGACTGGTCGTGGTTCAGTGTGTCAATAAGCAATGCTACATATTTGCTCATATCTACATCAATATAATAATCACGTGAAAGGATTTCTTCTGGCTGGTATACAAGATTTGTTGTAAGTACACGATCAATTAGACCTTTTTCGTATGCTTCATCGAACTTGTCCATTCCACTTGTAAAGAGTCCAAATGTTGCAGCAATAAATATGCGGTTTGCCTTGCGGCGTTTGAGTTCTGTTGCAACATCAAGCATACTTTCACCAGATGATATCATATCATCAATAATTATAACATCTTTTCCTTCAAGGTTTGAACCTAAAAATTCATGTGCGATAATAGGGTTGCGTCCATCTACAATTTTGCTATAGTCACGGCGTTTATAAAACATACCTATATCAATTCCAAGGACATTGGCATAATAGACTGCACGTCCCATTGCGCCCTCATCAGGGCTTATAACCATAAGATGTTCTGTATCAATCTGAAGGTCAGGTATATTTTTTAACAAAGCTTTGATAAATTGATATGTTGGCTGTACTGTTTCAAAACTTTTAAGAGGAATTGCATTTTGTACTCTTGGGTCATGCGCATCAAATGTAATAATGCTTTCTACGCCCATCTGTGTAAGTTCTTGCAGTGCAAGAGCACAGTCAAGTGATTCTCGCGTACTTCTGCGGTGTTGACGACTTTCATAAAGAAATGGCATAATAACAGTAATTCGTCTTGCTTTACCTCCTACAGCAGCGATAATGCGTTTAAGGTCTTGATAGTGGTCATCAGGTGACATATGGTTAGTGTGCCCGCACACAGTGTATGTAAGACTATAATTGCACACATCTACAAGCAGGTATAAATCCTCACCTCTTACAGATTCTCGTATAAGCCCTTTAGCTTCACCTGAGCCAAAGCGTGGGCAGGCACAGTCAATCATAAACGAATCTCTGTTGTAGCCTGCAAATGTTGACGCAGCAGCGTGTTGTTTAGCTCTTTTAGCTCTCCAGCTGACAATATAGTTATTGACTTTTTCCCCCATGCTGCGGCTGCTTTCAAGCGCTAGGATTCCAAGTGTTCCGTATGGTATTGTTTCAGCAAGTTTGTCATGTCGTTTCATAATAGTATCCTCCATTAATTCTCTAGTTTAGAAAGTGCTACTTTAGAAATTGATATTTTATTGCGTATGTCGTTGCCAACTATCATATAGAATGTATAATATCCTGTAAAACGTGAAAAGATACGTTCACTATACTTTTTGCGCAGTTCTTTAAAAGAAAGGTTTGTAGAAATAATAGTTGATTTTCTATTTAAATGCCTTTCTTCTATAAAATTAAAAAGTTCTGAAGAAGTAAAACTGTTGACAAGCTCTGTACCAAGGTCGTCAATAATAAGAAGCTCACTTTCAAAGATATCTGAAAGCCCATTGCTATCAGATACTTCTTTATCATCATTACTAAACCTATTATTCTCTAAAGTATTAATTAATTGCAGAGCAGACAGATAGACAACAGTATGTAACGTATCAAGCAGTGCCTTTGCAATACAGTGGGTTATAAAAGTTTTGCCGACCCCAGTATTTCCATAAAATATAATGTTTTTATAAGTGTCATCAAAATGTTTCACATACTCAAGGCATATATTTTTTAGTTTCAAAATATTTTGCCTTGGTGTCATTGAAACATTATCATTTACAACTTTATCGTCATAGTATTTTTCTGAAAATGTACTGAAATTTTCAGAATCAAGAACATCCATAAGATTGGAATGTTGATACAGTAGTGCTATTTTACGTTGTGTGAAGCATTTGCAGGGCTTATTGTCTATATATCCTGTATCGCAGCATAATTTACAATTATATATTGGAGCTAGATAATCTGCTGGATAACCGTTATCTGTCAAAAGCTTACGCTTTTTCTCTTTAAGCACTCTTTTTGTATTAATATAACTAGAATAATCATCCTCTCTGTCAGGGTTTAAAAGTTCTTTACGTGCATAATCTGCAGAAAGTTTTACAAGTTGTTCTTGTATGGAATGTATCTCAGGAATTTGTTCACAAACTTTAGCATATCTCTCTTCTGCTATGTGATGGTTTTTCAAACGTATTTGGTCGTATTGGTACATAATGTCCTTATATTGTGTACTGGAAATCCCCATACATACCTCCTAAAAAATGTAAATTAATTGGCTAAAAGCTTTTTTTCAAGTTCATCTAATTCTTCATCTGTTACTTCTCTTTGACTAAATTGGAAAAACTGGTTTTTACTTTGTGTACTTGTCGTGTTCTTTTTTGCTTTATCCTGTGTCTTTGCTTTGTTTTTGTCATATGCTTCATCTAATTTTTTGACATCCTGCATGGTATGGACACCTTTGTCATGCCAGTTCTTAGTAATACTTTCTATATAGCTAAAACTTGGGTTTTGAGCGTGTAACATAGCACGATTACACGCTTCAAGTACAACAGCAAGGTCCATATGCCATTCATTAAGCCAGCGGTTTATATACTCCTTTTGACTATCTACTAGTTGGTTTCTTAATCCTAGTGCTTTTGATATAGCCGTATAAGTAGCATTATAGGCATCGGTGAAATTTTTCGCTTCCTCTGGGCTTTTAATATTTTCTTCATGCCATGACAGGGCGACTTTCTCTATATAATTTACATTGGTTATACCCTTAGATATACAGTATTCATAAAGGTATAACAGCAAATCTGACGAAAAAGCAAGGTTGTCATAAAGATAAGATATAAGCTGCATATCTTTTGGATTAAGTGGTCTGCTTATATAACTTTCTACAACTCGACAAATCCATATAAAATCTTCATCACTTGATAATCGCTCGGTCTGCCCTATGTTTATATCTATATCCGCTTTAGTAGATGTCTTATCTTCTTTTGTTTCTTTACATACTTTAGTTTCTATATCTGTATTTTCTTTTGTACATGCTGATTCTACTTTATCTGTACTGCCAAGATTTAGCATCTCAATTCCAGTTATACCTGACTCATCTTTTGAGAGATGTATAAGATTATGCTTTTCCCAATAGTTAAGTGCTCTTAAAACATCTTTTTCTGTATTGTCCATTTTATCAGCAAGTGTGGAAATTGACAAATTTTTTTCACCCGCTTGAATACATTTTGAAAGGTACAGGTATACTTTGACGTAGCTGCCATTGGCAGAGAGCATATAGTTTTCAATAAATGCATTGTGTATTAACGTCATTGCGGGCAGATATCCCGAACATTGCAATGTAGTGTCCATATTGCCTCCATATATTAAGCCTGCCGTTTAATTAAGTCCTCCCCAATATTCACAACGTCTCCAGCTCCCATGGTTATAAGCATGTCTCCACTGCTACAGTGTTTTAGCAGAAAATTTTCTATCTCTTCAAAAGAAGAAAAATAGTATGCTTTTTTCCCTGCTTTTTCCATTGCGAGCTGCAAGGTACGTGAAGATATATCCCCTGGGTCAGCTTCTCTTGCAGCGTATATATCGGCTAGTATTACATTTTCGGCTAGTGACAACGAATTAGCAAATTCAGGAAGTAGAGCACGTGTCCTGCTGTATGTATGTGGTTGGAATACGCACCACAAATGTTTGTGTGGATATTTAAGTGATGCGTTAAGGGTTGCTTTTATTTCCGTAGGGTGATGTGCGTAGTCATCAATTACAGTTACACCATTAAATGAGCCTTTAAGCTGGAAACGTCTTTCAGTGCCATTATATGCATTAAGTCCTGCTTTTACAGTTTCAAATGGAATGTTGTAATAGTCTGCAAGTGCAATGACAGAAAGTGCATTGGTGATATTGTGGCTTCCTGTAACGTGAAGTGATATTCGTTTATCTGTAGTTTTCCCATATTTTATAAGGCTAAAACTTCCACATCCTTTTTCATCAAAAGATATATCTGCTGCAGAATAATCACTGTTATTATCCATGCCAAAAGTTATTACCCTACACTTAACATTATCTGTAATATAGGAAAGATTTTCTATGTTGCTGTTAATAACAAGTACACCATTTTCTGGTATAAGCTTTGCAAACTTTTGAAAAGAAGCACGTATGTCATTAATATCTTTGAAAAAATCAAGATGGTCAGCTTCTATATTTAATATAATCCCTGCTGTTGGATGAAATTTCAAAAAACTGTTAGTGTATTCGCACGCTTCGATAATAAAGTTATCTGAATGTCCAATGCGGATATTTCCATTAATTACATCTAACATTCCGCCCACGGATATGGTAGGGTCTTTATATGCAGCAAGATATATATGTGACAACATTGATGTAGTAGTTGTCTTGCCATGTGTTCCAGATACTGCTATGGCATTAGCATAATTTTTCATTACCTGCCCAACCATTTCAGCACGCTCCATCATCGGTATATCAAGCTCTTTAGCCGCAATGTACTCTGGATTGTCAGGATGTATTGCTGCTGTGTATACTATAAAATCTATATCACTTGTAATATTTGATGCGCTTTGTCCATATACTATATGGATACCTAGAGAATCAAGGCGTTTTGTGATTTTGCTTTCCCTTATATCAGAGCCGCACACATCAAAGCCATTTTCGTGAAGAAGTTCTGCAAAGCCGCTCATACTTATACCGCCTATGCCAATAAAGTATGCTTTACAGGGATTATTTAAATTAATCTGGTACATAAGTGCCACCATCCTATCTGGTTAATATTTGCATTATATGATGCTACTTATAATTATAGCCAATGCCATAGAAAATACAATTCAAATTTGAAAAATGCTTTTTAAATTTTTACCATAATAAAAAATTAGTCGAGTTGCATAAAAATGTTAAAAAATTTTTAAAAAAATAGTAAAATTTATTCACAATTTGAAACAGATATGTTATACTATATTTGTAAGAAAATAGATAAACTTGTTATAGACATCAATATATTTTGTTGATGTTTTATATATTTAGCTCATGGTTATAAGCGTTATTCCATAATTATAAACAGCGGGGGTGAAAGCGTGATAAAAAAAGAAATGATAGCTATGTTACTTGCAGGTGGACAAGGTTCTCGGCTAGGCATTCTTACAGCAGATGTTGCCAAACCGGCAGTCTCATTTGGAGGTAAGTACAGAATTATTGACTTCCCACTTAGTAATTGTATTAATTCAGGAATTGATACAGTAGGTGTACTGACACAGTATCAACCATTACGCCTGAATACACATATAGGTATTGGAATACCCTGGGATTTAGACAGAAATATTGGCGGCGTTTCTATATTGCCACCATATGAAAAGAGTACAAGCAGTGAATGGTATACAGGTACTGCTAATGCTATATTCCAAAATATGCGTTTTATGGAACTCTACAATCCAGACTATGTACTTATATTAGGTGGTGACCATATATATAAAATGGATTATGAGGTAATGCTTGATTTTCATAAAGCGAGCAAGGCAGATGTGACATTGGCTACAATTCCAGTTCCTATTGAAGAGGCAAGCCGCTTTGGTGTTGTTATCACAGATGAGAATAAGCAGATACAGGAATTTGAGGAAAAGCCTGAATGTCCACACAGCAATCTTGCATCAATGGGCATATATATATTTTCATGGTCTGTGCTCAGAGAATCTTTATTAAAACTTAAAGACCAGCCATCGTGTGATTTTGGCAAACATATTATACCATATTGTCATGAACAGGGGAAAAGGATTTTTGCCTATGAGTATAATGGCTACTGGAAAGACGTAGGAACATTAGGTTCTTACTGGCAGGCTAATATGGAACTTATAGACCTTATACCTGTATTTAACCTTTATGAGGAATTTTGGAAAATATATACAAAGAACGAACTTGTATCGCCTCAGTTTGTAGCAGGGGAGGCTATCATTGACAAAGCAATTATTGGTGAAGCATCTGAGATATATGGAGAAGTACACAATTGTGTCATAGGTTCTGGTGTATATATAGCATCAGGAGCAGTAGTAAAAGACTCGATTATTATGAGCAATTCTTCCATTGAACATAACACTGTTGTTGATAGAGCTATTATTGCTGAAAAAGTACAGATAGGAGCTAACTGTATTCTTGGCACTGGCGAAGATATACCAAATAAAATTAAACCTGATGTATATTCGTTTGGCCTTGTTACAATTGGTGAAGACAGTATTATCCCTAACAATGTTACAATAGGCAAAAATACTGCGATTTCAGGAGAGACAGAAATAAGTGATTATCCAAATGGTGTATTAGCAAGCGGAGAAACTTTAATTAAGGCAGGTGAAAAAATATGAGAGCAATAGGTATAGTATTAGCTGGTGGCAATAGCAGTAGAATGAGAGAACTTTCAGACAAACGTGCAGTAGCAGCAATGCCTATTGCAGGAGGATACAGAAGTATAGACTTTGTACTTAGCAGTATGAGCAATTCGCATATTCAAAAAGTAGCAGTATTTACACAGTATAATGCTAAATCTTTAAATGAACATTTGAACTCATCAAAATGGTGGGATTTTGGAAGAAAACAAGGTGGTCTTTATGTCTTTACTCCTACGACCACACCAAAAAACAGTTATTGGTATAGGGGGACAGCTGATGCAATAGCACAGAATCTTGATTTTTTAAAAAATAGCCATGAGCCATATGTAGTAATAGCTTCAGGTGATGGAATTTACAAACTTGATTATTCTAAGGTACTTGAGTACCATATAGCTAAAAAGGCAGATTTTACAGTTGTTACGGCAGATGTAGAGGGCAAAGATGACCCAAGTCGATTTGGTGTTATTAAAACTGATGCCAAAGGAAGAGTTACAGATTTTGAAGAAAAGCCAATTAGTGCAGAGAGTTCACAAGTTTCAGCAGGCATATATGTTGTACGCCGCAGACAGCTTATAGAACTTATTGAAAAAGCCATTGACGAGGAGAGGTACGACTTAGTAACTGATATTATTATAAGATATAAGGGTGTAAAAAGAATATATACGTATCCTATAGATACATACTGGAGTAATATTTCTTCTGTTGATGCATATTTTAGGACAAACATGGATTTTCTTAACAGAGACATACGCAATTACTTTTTTAAAGAGTACCCGAATGTATATTCAAAAGTTGAAGATTTACCTCCAGCAAAGTATAACTGGGGTTCATATGTTAGAAATAGTCTTGTCTCAAGCGGATGTATAATAAATGGCAGTGTAGAAAATTCAGTTTTGTTTAAAAAGGTATATATAGGTAATAACTGTTCAATAAAAAATTCTATTATATTAAATGATGTTTATATTGGAGATAATACGCACATTGAGAATTGTATCATAGAAAGCAGAGATACAATTCGTGCAAATACAAATTATGTAGGAGAGGATGGAAGAATAAAAATTGTGGTTGAGAAGAATGAGAGATATGCAATATAGTATTTATTTAAAAATATGTCTCATAATAACCAACCAAAGGGGGTTATTAATGTGAAGATAACGGATGTAAGAGTGCGTAAAATCGCAAAAGAGGGGAAAATGAAAGCAGTGGTTTCAATGACTTTAGATGATGAATTTGTTGTACATGATATAAAAGTCATTGATGGTGACAAAGGATTATTTATTGCGATGCCTAGTAGACGTGCGGGAGATGGTGAATTTAGAGACATAGCGCATCCGATTAATTCAGAAACAAGAGATATGATTCAAAAGGTTATTTTGGAGAAATATGCACTAGCTGTTGCAGAGTTGGGAGAAGAAAGCAGTTCTGAACCAGAACAACAGTAAGTAAAATCAAGTAAGAGGCTAGTTATTAACTGACTAGCCTTTTACTTACATTATTAACTTGTATTAAAAATTTTAGAATTCTAAAATTTAATGTGAATATTGGAATAAGTTGTTAAAACTGTTCATAAATTCTGAAATATAGAATAACAATAAAGCAATTGAGAGGAACTAGCGATTGGCATGAGCATTGTAACTTTTATTTCAAATTTAATAATTCCAATTCTTATATTTTATGTAATAGGTTATGGTCTTATAAGTAAAGTAGATATATTTGACGCATTTATAAATGGCGCAAAAGATGGTTTTAAAGTGGTTATTAATATATTGCCTACACTTATAGGACTGATGATGGCTATAGGGCTTTTAAGAGCTTCAGGTGTGATGGAAGTATGTGGCAATATTTTGTCACCATATATGGAACATCTTCATTTTCCAGCAGAGCTTGTACCTCTTTCACTTATTAAAATGTTTTCATCATCAGCAGCAACAGGACTTCTTACTGACATATATAAAAACTTTGGAACTGATTCTAAAATTGGGTTTATGGCATCACTGCTTATGTGCTGCTCAGAAACCATTTTTTACACAATATCGGTTTACTTTATGGCAACAGGAGATAAAGAGCATAAACCTATCACTGGTATGAGATGGATGCTTGCTGGTGCACTAATATGTACATTTGCAGGCATGGCAGCCTGTGTGGTGATAGTGGAATTTCTAAAAATTTCATAAATAGTAGAAATTTTTTGCAGATATCGGATAAAAAAGTATTGACATATAACAATTATAGTGATATCATACTAACTGTTCGATGCAAAAAAAGTTGACTACCACCGTTCAATGGGTTTTGTATCCATAAAATTTTATAAATATGCGGAAGTGCTGGAACTGGCAGACAGGCTAGACTAAGGATCTAGTGTTGGCGACGACGTGAGGGTTCAAGTCCCTTCTTCCGCATTGCTTTAAAGTCTTGTGAATCAAGGCTTTTTTGCTTTATAGGAAATTCCGATTTT
>DESG01000029.1:0-1198 GCA_002361175.1 Lachnoclostridium sp. UBA3320
GGAAAAAAGTTGTAAAGTGGTGTATTGTGAATTAGATTGTCAATATTTAATTCAATCCATGCTCTTCCTTTTTGGTACATTTCTATTTTTCCTTTCTAAAAATACTTGAATACAAAATGCTGCTATAAGCGATAATACGCAGATAGAAATATATTGTATAAAAGTATTATCTATAAGTATTTTTGTAAGTTTTGTTACTTTAGCAATCCCACGTAATACAATAATTACCGCAGGATGAATAATATATAGTATCATAGAGTTGCCACGTATCCATGTGGGAGCTTTTCCAGAAACTCTAAGTAGTAATTGAAATAAAAAATACATCACTAGAGGTAAAAATAAATACATACTATTATGTTTTTGAAGATTTAAACTATAAGTAACCCACCCTTCTAAAAGCATAAAAAACAGTGATAATATAAGTCCAAATTTACAGACTTTTTCCTGACAATGAAACTTTGAAGCAGTAAGAAGCATACCAAGCAAAATATAGATTGGAGCGAAAAATATACCATTTCTCGTATAACTGCTGATAGAAAATATACCTGTATATAATAAACGAATCAAAGGTACATTTTCTATAAGTCCATAATAAGAATCGCCAAATAAGCCTATTATGTAAGCAATAAGTGAAAAATAAATTGTACTCTGCATTGATTTTTTGATCAAATAGACAAGAATAATACATCCAATAATGGCAGCAGGAAAGTACCATAAATGATAAAAAGTACCATCAAAAAACAGTTGTTTTATCACTTCTATTATTGTTTTTGGCATATTTTTAGAATATATGGAAATAGGTATATAAAGCACAGTTACAATTAAATATAGCCTTATATTTTTAACTAAATATTTATGAATAGTATATTTATTTTTAAAGTTACTAAATACGTATGGTGCTAAAACAAAATACCCTGTTGTCATAAAGAAAAATGGAACAGCGATTCTTCCAATGCAATATGTGATTAGATAGTCAATGCCTTTATTCCAGCCTGATAGTGGCGATATATGAATCGCAATTACCATAAAAGCTGCTGCTTGGCGGAAATAATCTATTCCTGCAAATTTTTTATCACTCATAATAGTGCCTCACTTCCATCTACTTAAAATAACTCCTCCTTCATTTGTACCCGAAATCATATATGGCGACATTTCTGATATATCAAGCTTTATAGAATGATTATTATTTAAAAAAATC
>DESG01000029.1:1355-7828 GCA_002361175.1 Lachnoclostridium sp. UBA3320
AATGATTATTATTTAAAAAAATATATGAAATTTCAATTTTATCTACTGTAGAATTGTTAAAAATATAAGGATGTTCTAAATTAGTATTTTCTTTTAAAAAGTAAATATATTCTTCTAAAGCCATGTCTTTTTCTGTTATAATTACAGAATGAGGATAACCCACATAGCGAAAATGCCATGGCTCTGTTCCAATACCTGTTATCTGTTCTTTTCCAGACACATATCTTTCGATAAAACCAAATTTTGGAGCTGTCGTTCTAAATTTTCCCCAAATTCCTGTGTATGGAAAATTAGGACGAATAAAGTCAATTTGTTTTTCATTTTTGGCAAGGTCTATTGCAAGCCCTGTATGATGCTCACTATGTCTTGGAACTGCTACATATTTTTTTGTAAAATCAAGACCACTTTCAGCTAATGTATCATTCCATATTTTTTCTTGCTCTTTTTGTGTACGAAAGCCACTTACAGCTATAATTTGATTTTGGCAATTAATTTTTTTAAGTATTAGCTGCAATAAATTAGCTGCCTGTTCATTTATCAGTATTTCTGGCTGCTTTTTAATAGCTGGCGTCATACTATCTATACACGGAAACTTTATAAGAGGATAATCTGGTGTTATAAGTATTAAATTGCCATAATATGTGTCTTCTTTTGTTAATTCAATCTGCTTCACTTTGCTACCCCCATTTCAATCAAGCGATTGACTATTTCTTCAAATGACAATCCTGATTCTTTTAGCATATTAGGATAACGGCTATGTTTTGTAAAACCAGGAATTGTATTTACTTCGTTAAAATAAATCTCTCCTGTATAAGTCAAAAACATATCGACCCTTGCAAAACAACGACAATTTAATGCTTTATAAATAACAAGAGCAGTTTCTTTAATTTCTTCTGCTTTTTTTGGAGAAATACGTGCAGGCACATGAATATTTGAAGTTTTTAATGTATATTTTTCTGTGTAATCAAAAAATCCATCTGACAATTCAATTTCGTCAACCTCACCTACAATATTTCCTAAAATTGCACATCCTACTTCAAATCCATTAATCATTTCTTCCAAAATAACTGTAGAATCATATAAAAAGGCATTTTCGACTGCTGAAATTAAATCTTTTTCGTGTAATACTTTTGAAATTCCAAATGACGAACCAGACCGCACAGGCTTTACAAATAAGGGATAGTTAAGTTCAAGAGCTTTTTTCTTAACAATTTCTTCGGAGTAATTTTTTTTAATAGAAAAAGACCGTGCAATTTTTATACCATTCATTTGTACAATACGATGCGCCATCTCCTTATCCATACACAAAGCAGAAGATAATAAACCACATCCAATAACAGGAATCCCCATTAATTCTAAAACTCCTTGAATTGTTCCATCTTCTCCATTTTTTCCATGTAAAATTGGCAATGCAGCATCTAAAGAAATCATCTGCAAATTATTATTATCTAAATAACACAATCCATGAACCGTTTTGTCAAAAGATGGAAATACTTGGGTCAGGTTTTCTTCTGATTGCCAATTATCCTCTTTTATCTTTTCTAGCTCTCCATGATACCAATACCATTTGCCAGATTCAGGGGCAATTCCTATTAAAATGGGTATATATTTCTTTGTATCAATACATTCAATCACTGCATATGCAGACTGTAATGAAACGGCATATTCCGTAGAGCAGCCGCCAAAAAAAACTGCAATTTTCATTATATAATCCTCCTTTTTCAACACAAATAGCTTCTGTTTGGTATTTATGTTATCAAACAGAAGCTATCTATACTTTAATATTCAATTTTTTAATTCCTAAGAAAATGTTAAGAGAACATATATATTTTACTAATCCGAAAGTGGCAGAGAAATACAAAAAGTCGTTGCTTCATTTTCACTTTCAGCAGTAATTGCACCTCCATGGAGTGTTACAATTTCTTTAGCAATCGCAAGCCCTAATCCTGCACCTCCTGTATTTGTCGAACGTGCTTCATCCATACGAAAAAACTTTTCAAAAATGGAATTTAACTTTCTTGCAGGAATTGTCTTTCCTTTATTGCAAAAATAAATTAAAACATCTGTATCTGTGCTTTTTGCCCATATTTTTATAAGAGTATCTGGGTAACTATAGTAAATTGCATTTTTTAAAATATTATTAAAAACTCTGGCTAATTTTATAGCATCCCCATAAATAGTCAGATTTTCGTCTACGCATACTTTTGTCTGATTGCCATGTGCATTTAACAATGGATAAAATTCGTCTGTCATTTGAACAAACATATGACAGAGATTTATAGATTCCTTTTCCAAATCAATTTGTTGTAAATTATAGCGTATTATATCAAAAAATTCATTGATAAGTTTTTCTAAACGCAGTGCTTTATTTAATGCAATATTTACATATTTTATTTTCTGCTCTGTCGGCATATCCCATGCTTCATTTAATAATGTTAAATATCCAATAACAGAAGTAAGTGGTGTCTTTAAATCGTGCGCCAGATAAGTAATTAAATCATTTTTTCTATCTGCCTCTTCTTTTAATATTTGTTCATGTCGCTGCATCGCCTGCTTTATTTCAGATATCTGGGCTGCAATTTCAGCATATTCTTTAGGAAAAATCTCTATATTTCCATTTTCCTTAACCATAAAATCGTGGAGCATCACCGAAATTGCAGTAATGGATTTTTTTACATTGGTTTTTGCATATAAATCTGCAACTTTAAAAGTAACTATAATGCAGATAAGCACAGCTATAACTAAAACTTCTAAAATAGATATTTTTAGTTTTGACCATAGAAGTTCTGTAACAATAATACGCTTTTTTATATCAGCAGAATAAACTTCATGTGTAATCGTATATCTATCCATGAACCAATCTACAAAAAAACCATTCCAAAAAACATCTACAAAATAATATATTCCAAGACAGAGGACAACTCCCAAAATGCAAGCGTGAATTAATGTAGTATTCTTAGAATCTTTATTTTTCAATTTTATAACCACACCCCCAGACTGTTTTTATATATTGCGGTTCTTCAAATGAATCTCCCATTTTTTCACGAAGATGTCTGATATGGACAGTAATTGTATTATTACTTTTGCTAAAATATTCATTTCCCCATATTTGATGAAAAAGTTCCTCAGAACTAACTACATTTCCTTTCTGTTGACATAAAATGCGCAATATAGAAAACTCTGTAGGAGTCAGCAAAAGAGGTTTTTCATTTAAAGTACACTCATGTGTTTTCACATTTAGAACTAAACCAGAATGAATTAAAATATCTTCCTCTGGCTCATTTCCCATATTGTATTTTTTATATCTCCTTAACTGAGCTTTTACACGAGCAACCAATTCTAACGGTAAAAATGGTTTTGTAATATAATCATCTGCACCTAAAGTCAGTCCTGTTATTTTGTCCACTTCTTCTCCTTTAGCAGTCAGTATAATAACTGGATAGCGATACTTTTCCCGTATTTTTTGGCATAATTTAAAACCATTTATATCAGGCAGCATAACATCCAAAATGACTAAGTCAAGAGTTTCATTCTCAATACAATTTAGTGCATCTTTGGCATTATAAAATTTATAAACTGTAAAATTTTCATTTTCAAGATAAAGGGAAACAAGGTCTGCAATTTCCTGTTCATCATCTACAATCAATATTTTATTCTCCATATTTGTTTACTCCTTTCGTACATTTTTATTATAATAAATAAAACCTAAGAAAGTCTGTATTTTTTTATAAGAAATTATTAAGATTTGTCTAATATTGTCATATATCGCAAAAAGCACCTCCGAAGAGATGCTTTAAAAAATACTATTCCACTATTGTTAAATCCAATTTTTGTCGATATTTTTCTTTAATTCCAAAAATAAATTATAGAACTGTTTCTTCGTCTGCCTAATAATATCAAGTGCAACTTCACTGTTATAAGAATGGCTTACATTATTTGGGAGAACCTGTTGCAGCGTCTTTATATCCATAATTTTCTAAAATTTCTTTCATCAACTTCCAAGTTTGTTCAAAACATATGCTATATAACTTTTTCTATTTTATATTTTTGCGCTAAATCACAAATTTCTTTTATTACAACTGGTTTAATTCCTGTGTTTTCCATATGTTCTATTTCTATAATCCATTAATTAAATTAATATATTTTGTTATGCATCAAAAAAATAGGTTAGATTTTCTGCAAACAAACATATACTCTGTTCTGACACTTTAGCACGGTGGACTACTATATCGTTTTGCCGCATCAAGGATACTGTCTAAACGATATAGTAGTCACTACCGTGCGAGTGACGCAGGACATTGTGTTGTAATGACTTATAAATAACAACCTTGGAGCTTCCCCAAAGCATTTAGACCAGAAAATCTAACCTCTTATTTTTCTAAATTATATCATATATTTCAAAAATGTCAATAATGTTTATTAAATTTCCGTTCCTCATTGCCATAATAACTGTCCTCTTCTTTATTGCTTGCAATTCCTTCAAGGACAATTTTGTTAAACTTCTTAAAAAAGTTTTCTATCTCTTCATCCGTAAAGATTTCCTTGACTTCTGAAATTGCTTTTTCTCTTTCTTTATATGTATTATTTATCAGGCCTTTCATTTTTTCTGCCCATTCATGTTCTTTAAGATTGTCTGATATTTTCTGTAAATCTCTTAATAAATGCGCATTACACTCTATATTACTGAAACTGTATTTTTCATTGTAATTCACTTTATAATTCCATCACTATCCAGTTCCTCCTTACTTCCATACTGGTTCTCTTCTTTTAGATTACAAAGTATAGTCTGTCTGTATACTGCACCACATTTTGTAAATTTATATGAGTGGAAATGGTGACGTTTCTTAACAACTACAATTTCATAGTCTGTTTCATCTTTTGTTATAGTTTGTGGCGAAAAACCTCATAACAAGCTATGAAGATGAAAGCTACTTTTACATTTGACAGAAACATATAATAAATATATAATCTATGCATAATAATAAAACAATATTATAGAAATTAAAAGAAAGATGCAATCGCTAATGTGACCAAAGGGTTGCTTGGTTGTAGAGTTCTCTGTTCTGACAGAAAGACAGTATTCCAAAGTCTGAAAATGATGTACGATTACTGCAAAAAAAGGAAATAAATGGCAGTCGAAAGTTGTTGTTAAAACAATTCAAAATGATGGAGATACAAAATGAAAACAGAAGTTATAAGGAAAAATAATACAGAGGTAGCAGTTGTGAGAAGTAATGAACTGCTGATTACAGATGTTCAGTCAGCCTTAGACTTGGTTATGACAGTAAAATACGAAACAGGTTGCACAAATATTGCCATAAACAAAGAAGCTATTGTAAATGATTTCTTTGTCTTGAGTTCATGTCTGGCAGGAGAAATATTACAGAAATTCATCAACTATGGTGTACGATTTGCAATATACGGCGATTTTTCAAGATATACAAGTAAGCCACTGAAAGATTTTATGTATGAAAGTAATAAAGGAAAAGATATTTATTTTCAACCTACCGTTTCTCTGGCTATTGATAAGCTCTCTGGCTGTGCCAAAAGTAAAAAAAGGGATGATTATGAACGATAATCAATAGAAAGTAGGGTAAGTTATCTTTTGGTTCTAAAGAGTTTTGGCATAAACAGTATCATTTAAAGGAAAACGGATTCAGGTCACATATCGGCTGGTACAATAAATATATCGGAAGACGGGATAAGTGTATTTATTATATAACGTGAGTTCGACAAAATAAAAATCCATAAGCAATGTTCTATGGTATAATTTAACTAATTACCAAAAAAGTTACCAAAAGATAACATTGCTGACACTCGGTTTTCTTCCTCCCACACATACTCTGACAGTCTGTGGGTGGCAAAATCTGATTTTACATAGAATAGTATCCTCTCTTATTCTGTTGCGGGTTTTGCTCTCGCAGACAGGGCATAATATCCATTCTGTCTGTTTCAATTTCTTACCTGCCTTTCTTTCAAAAATAATTGTATTGTTTCCGATACCTGCATATCAGATATACTGTCAGCATAAGCGTGAAAAGCTCCGCAAGTGGGACTGCAAGCCATATGCCCATTACCTTTAAAAATTTCGGCAATGCCAAAAGGAACACCATAATAAATCCAAACGTTCGCAGGAAAGATATGGTTGCAGATGCTTTACCATTGGATAATGCCGTAAATAAAGCGGACGAAAAAATATTGCACCCAGAGAACAGAAAGCTGAATGAAAAAACGATACATCCATTCTTTGTAATTTCAAAAACATTCCTGTTGTTCTCTGCAAATATCTTTGCAATACTTTCTCCACCAAGCAGGGAAAATAAAAATACAAATATGGAAATCCCCACTATAAAGCAAAAACAAATACGGACGGTCTTTTTTAGCTGTTTTACATTCCCACTCCCATAGTTATAGCTTACGATTGGGGCTGTTCCCATAGAAAAGCCAATATAAAGCGTTGTTAAGAGGAACTG
>DESG01000029.1:8126-10363 GCA_002361175.1 Lachnoclostridium sp. UBA3320
GTTACATTAAACAGAAATGTCGTTACGGCAGTCGAACACTGGCTTACCATTTCCGACGCACCATTGGAACAGCTTTTCAGCAGGACAGATGCGTCCATGTTAGGCTTGCAAAAGTGCAATTCGCTTCTTTTCATCAGAAAAAATATTGTACCAACAATTGTCGGTATCATATATCCGATGCCTGTCCCAATGGCAGCTCCTTTGATTCTCATTTTCAGTAAAACGATAAAGACGTAATCAAAAACAATGTTGGCAATCCCCGCCAGAACAGCAAGCGCTAAGCCTAATGTCGGTTTTCCCGCCGTCACAAATAGATTCTGATATAGCACCTGCATCATGTTAAAAGCGGCGAAAATGAGCTGTATGGTCAGATAATCCCTGCAATATGGGAACAATATTTCACTCGCCCCCAATCCCCAGATGATTTCATCCAAAAAGAAAAGCCCTGCCGCTGTAAGCAGCAAACCGATAACTGCCCCTGCCACAATAATCAATGTGAAATTGCTTCTGGCTTCCTCTATGTTTCCATTCCCCATTTTCTTCGCAACGACCGCACTGCCGCCTGTCGCAAGCATCGTCCCCAGACCGACAATCAGATTAATGACAGGGCAGACGATATTGATGGACGACAGGGCGTTCGTGTCTACAAACCGTGCGACGAAAATCGTGTCCACAATAGTGTATAATCCCATAAACAGCATCATCACCATGCTTGGGAAAGCAAATCGGATAAGGGATAGGGCGTTAAAGCTCTCTGCTAACGGGTTTTTCTGTGTTTCGGTCATTCCTTGTTTCCTCCTTGTTCTCTGGAAGAAGCACGAAACGCTGTGTCGGGTAGCCATATTCCACAAGCAGTTCCCGTTCTGTAAATCCAAGACGGCAGTATTCTTCCCGCCAGCCCGTATCTGCCTTATCGCCTGCATGGTATGTCGTCAATGTAATCTCTTTCCCACAAAGCAATTCCTCTGCCAGCTTATCAAGGAACAGCTTTGTAATGCCGAGATGCCGATACTGTGGATGGACAGCCAGAAAGTCTATGCTGCCTGTGCCTTGCGAAACCCATCACGCCAATAGCCATATCGTCATCCCGTAAAATTAAAGCCTTTTTATCCACAATATACTGATGCAGGTTTACGATGTAATCTCCCTTATCCAGACATGGATAGCCGTCAATCGTAAGGCTTACCAGTTCCATCCAGTCATCCGCATCTTCGAGCGTGGCAAATTTAATATTGTCCTTTGTCAAATCTATTTTTACAAGCTCCTCCTTCAGATAGATTTCAAGCTGTAATGGGTAGAAATTTTCCGTTTCCCGAAATTCCGCAGGGGAAGTCTTATACATCGCCTTAAAAATATCCGTAAATGCCTGCTGGCTTTCATACCCGCTAATAAGGGCAATCTCGATAATCGGTTTTGCAGAAAACACCAGAAGTTTTGCCGCTTCTGTAAGCTGCCGCCGTTTTGCGTAGTCGTGGATAGTCAAGCCGACGGTCTTTGTAAAAATCCGATGCAGATGGTATTTGGAATAATGCAATGCCGATGCCACCATCTCTAAAGCCATCTTTTCATGCAGATGCTCTTCGATATAGCGGATAACCTGTGAAACAATGCGTACTGTCTGACCTTGCATTTTACTCCCTCCTTTCCTTTTTCCCACACTTTTAAGCATTATGATATACCTGTGTGGTATTCCAATGAAATATTGTAGCACAAGGAGTTTTCTGCCTTTTCATCATTCTTGCTATGTTTTAAATCGTCTACATTTACAGCAGTTCTTCTTTCAATGCCCTTATCCATTCTTCGATTGCCTGCACTAATCGAAATTGCTGATGCAGAACCGCCATGCCCGTGGCAGGAATATCGGGGACATTTTCTTTTAAATCTATGTTCTCCTCAAGATAGGATTTCAGCATATTGATATTGCTCTCAATGTTATCCAGACATTCCATCTGCTGTTCTTTTTCCATACTTTCTAAATTAACGATAACCGCATTAAAATCCAAAAATATGTTAATCGGCTTGCAGGATATTTCGAGCATCAGTTTCTCAAACTCCTCATTTCCTGCATCGGTCAAGGAATATACCGCTTTTTCGGGCATTTTTCCCTCTTTCTCCGTGCGGCTTGTGATAAGCCCCTTTTCTTCTAACTGGATAACCTTTTTGTATATAGATGGTGTACTGATTTTTACCCATTTTGAAATGTTGCGGTATTCCACTAGTTTCTGAATATCGTATGC
>DESG01000125.1:0-507 GCA_002361175.1 Lachnoclostridium sp. UBA3320
TGACAAAGTGGTCCACTTTATATTAATATATATTCACAAACTTACTTAATAACCATTCAAACAAATCAAAGGAGGATGATATTATGACAGATTTTAATAGGCGTCTTACCAACGGACTTGCTGGTGCTGCCGCTGGCGGTGCTGCTGGCGCTTCTGTTGGTGGGTCTGTTGTTTCTGGTGTTTGTGCTGTTGGTGGGTCTGCTGTTGGACCTGTGGGTACCTTTTTCGGTGCTTCTGTTGGTGCTTCTGCTGGTGCTTCTGTTGGTGGTGCTGTTGGGTCTGTTGTTGGTTTTGTCGGTGGTTTTTTCTCAGAGTAGTCTAATTACTCTGATTGGTTGGGATTTCTTTATTATAGAAATCCCATTATTTATATGCAAAGTATTACAATTATTTAATATGTAATTTCCCTGCTCAGTTTATAATAATACTCCCAGTTTTTATTGTTTAAATCAAGATTTTTGTATATGTCCTCCATACTTTTTGGAAGTGTATTACTATAAATTTTAT
>DESG01000125.1:691-18377 GCA_002361175.1 Lachnoclostridium sp. UBA3320
TAATATTCTTTCAGTGATTCTTTATATTTTTTAACTTCTTTTTTCATATTCTTTTTAAGAACAACAGAATATCTCTCTAGTTCTATAGCAAGCCCAATAAAATTAATTGTCAGGTCATTATTTGAGAAACAAATGTTTATGGCTTTATCATATTTTTTTAAACCAGCATCAATACTATTATTTTTTATAAAGCATGTGGCATATTTCCATAAAATTATCTCGTGTGGATGTCTTTTTTCTTCTATATTCTCTATATAACTAATTACTTTTGTTTTTTCTATATATCTAAACATTTCTTCTGATTTTTTCCAGTTTCCTATCATGCCTTCAGCCATAAGACGGACATAAGCACATACTTCATAATCATGTCTATTCTGTACAATTCTATTTATTAAATCTTTTAATGATACATCGCTAAGATTGCATGATTTATATAAGTAAGAGAGAGCTTGTTCATAATTGCCAGCTTCTGTTTCAAGATTGATACGATACAGATATTGCCTTTTAATGTCTGAATCTTTTGTAAACTCAGATATTGCTAGGTCAGATGTTTTTTTTGCATCTTGATAATAGTTTTTATTCTTGCGCAACAGAAACGAGTATATCTGAACTTTATTGCCTAATGCCTTTGCAAGTTCGTCAAACTTTATGTTTGAACTAAAAATTTCCTGTGCCTCTTTCATGTTGCTACATTTATACACCAAATCCTCTGATGTTTCTAAAGCTTTGTCAAAATCAAAAAGGTTAATCTGTGCAACTATCTTTCTAATTTCATACTGTACTATATATATAATAGTTTCCATTGTTTTGGGAAGTAGATCTATCATTTGGTCACATTTATCTATACACATCTGCGCACCATAGACATTTCCTTGATGTGTATAAAGTGTCAAAAGATAAAAATGTAAATCAAATGATAATTTATGTATAATGTCTTCTCCTAAAATTCCATTATTCTCTTTATTCACCTTTTCCAGTAATGGTATAAAATATTGTATTACATTATTTAGCATTTTCTTACAAAGTCCGAAGTTACGTGTACCATTCAGATAAAGTTCAATAATTGCTGTTATAAAACGGTAATGCAATTCCATATTTCCTATGTTCATCTGTTTCAGATGTCTTTTTACACTATCCATGCACTTACTAATATGGTCTGTGTTATCATGCTGGCATATTACCGCAACAGCCTCTCCAAGTTTTTCTTCCAACATCAAGTCTTGGAATTTGGACGTTATTAAATTCTGTATAACTGAGAAAATAATTGTTCTGTTATTATCATTGTAAACGGAATTGATGTATTCTGATTTTGCTCCCTTAAATTTATTATCTCTTGTCAGAAAAGAATTACAAATGTTATCAGCTAACATAAGTCTCTTATATTGTCTGGCTGACTGTCTTTCTAAGTGCCAGTCTTCATCTTGTATAATATTATTTTCTAATCCAAGAATTATAAGTCTTTCTTTTAGTCTTTTATAATATTCCTCTATTTCAACAACTTGTTTATTCTTTGTGGTATCCACTCGGTTTGCAATAATGACATTCAGTTTTATTTTATCTCTGTTGTAAGTTTCTTTAAGCCATTTAATCGTTTCTATTATACCGACTGCCATAATATTTTGATATGTAATATTATTATCAATTACAAGAATGCACTCTTCATTATTGAAAATTACAAATCTGACAAAGCCATTTTTTTCTGTAGCATTTGCAACAATTTTCTTGAATTTGTCAAACTGTATTTCAGGTTTTTCTTTTGTCGCATGTGAAGAATCATCAGGAATAATTTCATTTATTATTTTTTCTTTAAACTTGCCTTTTTCAACCAGTAAGCCACCTATAAGCGAAGGTTTTAGTCCCTTTTTTATCTTTTGTATATCATTATTAAAGTCTCCGCTTTCATCAAGCCATAATTCAAATTCCTTGACCATTATTATAAATCTACCTTTCTACAAAAAATACCTCTATAGATATAAAATAAATAAAAAGCATCCCTGAACTGCAAAGTCCAATAAAGCGACAGGAATGCTTATAATCAGATTCAGATAAATCTCTCCTACATCTTTTTATAGAAAAATGACTTATATGTAGAAAATCCTGAATCGCCTGGAGATATAATCTGTTCCGTACTTCCTACAAACAAAATTCCATCTTTTTTAAGTGAGTCATTAAATTTTTTGTAGATGACTTTTTTTGCTTCTTCTGTAAAGTAAATCATTACGTTGCGACATACAATCATATTGCAGCCTGATGGATATGGGTCTTTTAAAAGATTGTGCTGTTTAAATTCAACGCATTTTTTGACTTCTTCAGAAATCTGGTAACTAGTTCCTCCTACTTTTTTAAAATACTTTGTGATGTATTCTTTTGGCAGACCTTTTAAACTTTTTTCGTCATATATCCCCATTTGTGCTTTGGCAAGCACTTGCTTATCTATGTCAGTGGCGATAATCCTAACTCTGTTAATTGGGATAAATTTGGCAAGCATCATAACTATTGTATATGGTTCATCACCTGTAGAACAAGCAGCACTCCATATCCTTATGTTGTTCCCAAATTTTGAAAACAAGTATGGAAACATTTCATTTTCCATAAGTTTCCACTGCTCGGGATTCCTATAAAATTCAGATACATTTATTGTAAGATAAGCTACAAATTCCTCAAGCATTTCTTTATCTTTTGAAATGGCAGTTATATATTCATCGTATGTTTTAATCTTTTTCTTGGAAATTAGAGAATCTATTCGTCTTTTCATCTGTCTTTCTTTATAACAGCTTAAATCTATCTTTGTAAGTTTATAAACATCTGTTTTAAACTTTTCATAGTCGTTTAACATACATATCCCTCCTAAAAACAAAAAGCCAATCCGTTATAAACGGACTGGCGAATAAAATTAATTACTCTTTTACTTCTTCACCGGCAGGCTCTTCATCCGTCTGTGAATCATTTAATAAAGCTTTAATACTTAAACTAATCTTATGCTCTTCTTTATTGAAGTCAACAACTTTTGCCTCTATCTCTTGACCAGTTTTTAATACATCTGAAGGCTTATCAACGTGTTCTTTAGAAATCTGAGAAACATGTAAAAGCGCATCTACACCAGGTTCAAGCTCTATAAATGCACCAAAGTCTGCCATTCTTGCAACAGTTCCTTTAACTATTGAACCTATGTTGTACTTCTCATCAGCTTTTAACCAAGGATTTTGGTCTTCAAATTTAAGGCTAAGTGCAATTTTATCATCTTTTATATCTTTTATAAAAACTTTTGCCTTATCACCGACATTAAATACTTTCTTAGGGTTTTCAACACGTCCCCATGACATTTCTGAAATGTGAAGAAGTCCGTCTGCTCCGCCTAAATCAATAAATGCACCAAAGTCTGTAAGGTTCTTAACTGTACCCTCTACTGTATCACCAATATTTATTCTTGCAAACAACTCTTCTTGCTTCTTTTTCTTCTCAGCAATGAGAAGCTGCTTTCTGTCGCCGATAATCCTTCTCTTCTTAGGGTTAAATTCACTAATAACAAACTCTATCTCCTGTCCTGCATACTTTGAAAGGTCTTTTTCATAAGTATCTGACACAAGGCTTGCAGGAATAAATACCTTTGTTTCGTCAATTATAACGCTTAAACCACCTGCCAGTACGGTTGAAACTGTAGCTTTAAGCACTTCTTTATTCTCAAAAGCTTCTTTAATTCGTTCATTGCTTTTTTCCATTGCCAGACGTTTGTAAGTAAGCAGCACTTGCCCTTCGCCATCATTTACTTTAAGAACTTTTGCGCTCATAGTGTCACCCTCTTTTACAACATCTCTCAGGTCAAGACCTGACTGGTTGCTGTATTCGTTCCGAGTAATGATTCCATCAGACTTGTAACCAATATTCAAAACGATTTCATCTTCCTTAACGCTGATAACTGTCCCTTCTACAATCTCTCCACTGTGGATTGTTACTAATGTTTCCTCCAATAATTGTTCAAATTCATTGTTCATATCTGACATATGATTGAACCTCCTTAATAATATTATTTGGGGTCGATGCCCCGGCAGTAATACCCACGCTACGAAAAGATTGAAGTTTATTCCAATCCAGGTCATCAAGTGTCTGTATAAAATATGTGTTTGGACATACTCTTTTACATATCTCAAACAATTTCTGAGTGTTCGAACTGTGTTTTCCACCTATTACTAACATCGCGTCGGATTGCCTCGCAATAGTACACGCTTCTGTCTGACGCTCTTCGGTAGCGTTGCAAATTGTATTCATAACAAGTATATCATAACTCTTTTTTAGAAAAATATCAACTATATCTTGAAATTTCTTGTAATTAAATGTCGTTTGTGATACAATACACAATTTTTCGCCTCTATGACTATTATATTTCTCTGCTTCTTCTACACTTCCAATAACATATGCCGAATTTTTACACCAGCCACATATGCCTTCTACTTCGGGATGCTTTGCATCACCCACAATAATTATATTATATCCTTCATTATATTTCTCTTCTACTATATGGTGTATTTTTGAAACAAATGGACACGTTGCATCAACTATTTTTACATTTTTGGCTTTAAGGTGGTCAATTACATCTTTTGATACGCCATGTGAACGTATAATAACTGTTGTATCTGTGCCATCTTCTATACTGTCTGTATCTTCTATAACATACACACCTGCATTTTCCATATCAGATACCACTTGTTCATTATGGATAACAGGCCCTAATGTGTACACTTTTCTGTCCGTATTATCTGCTTTGGCAGCTTCTTTATATACCATATCTACTGCTCTTTGAACTCCAAAACAAAAACCAGCGCTTTTTGCAACTTTAACCTCTTTCATTAGCAGCCGTTGCTCCTTTTTTGTAAATATTTATCACTGCGTCTACAGCTTCATTAATTGTTAAATCGGAAGAATCAATAAGGACAGCATCTTCTGCCTGTCTAAGTGGTGCAATTTCCCTGTTCATGTCCTGCTTATCTCTTAAAGCTATATCTTGTTCAATCTGTTTTATGTCACAGTCAATGCCTCGCTCTGTCTGTTCTTTATATCTTCTTCTAGCTCTTTCAGCTATGCTTGCTGTAAGATAAATCTTTGTCTTAGCATCTGGGAGTACACATGTGCCTATATCACGCCCATCCATTATAACATCTTTTGTTTTAGCAAGGCTTCTCTGTATATCAAGAAGTTTATTTCTTACCGCAGCGTATTTTGAGATAGTTGATGTCATCATGCTGACCTGTTCTGTCCTTATAAAAGCATTAACATTTTCTCCATTGAGAATTACAACTTGTTTTCTATTTTGGTATTCTATAGAAACATCTATTTCAGAACACGCTTTAGTGACAGCTTCTTCATCACCACCGCTTATGTTGTTTCTTATAAAGTAAAGTGCCATAGCCCTGTACATAGCACCTGTATCAACATATATAAATCCAAGCTTTTTAGCTGCTATTTTTGCTATTGTACTTTTTCCTGCGCCTGCTGGACCATCAATAGCTATATTGTGCATAACAAGTCCTCCTTTATGTAGAATATCTGGCGGCTGATATTCCTGCAAGATATCCTGTTGACCATGCTATCTGTAAGTTATATCCGCCAGTCATTGCATCAGTGTCAATTACCTCACCTGCAAAATACATGCCTTCCACTTTTTTGGATTCCATAGTAGAAGGATTGATTTCTTTTACCATAACGCCACCTTTTGTAATAACCGCCTCATTATATCCTCTAAGGCTTACAGGTGTCATTGTAA
The DNA here is from genome assembly GCA_002361175.1 of Lachnoclostridium sp. UBA3320. Classification (GTDB taxonomy): domain Bacteria; phylum Bacillota; class Clostridia; order Lachnospirales; family Lachnospiraceae; genus Butyribacter. Next base: position 6,450 of record DESG01000125.1, read on the forward strand.
ATTCTTTTAATATATCCACAAGCTCTAGTCTCTCCTGTTTTGTGACTGAATTGACTTTTCTGTCATCATCTATACTAGAAAGTGCAGTTACTACAGGTATAAGCTTTGCTGGAAGAAGTCTTCCAAGACTATTTTTAAAAAAACTGTTTTTGCATTCTGAAAAATCCCTTAATATTCTCTCATCTAACTGCTGTTTTGTCAATGCAGGTTTTAAGTCAACTATTATTTTCATTTTAGAAATATCCTGCCTTGTGGCATAACTACTAGCAGATAATACCAATGGGCCGCTTATGCCAAAATGTGTAAAAAGCATTTCTCCCATTTCTTTATATAAAATTTTCTTTCCATTTGTAAGTGACAGTTCCACATTGCGCAGCGAAAGCCCTTGTAGCTCTTTCACAAAGCTTTCTTTAATATTAAATGGTACAAGTGAGGGAGAGGTTTGTTTAAGGCTATGTCCTGCATCTATAGCAAATTTATAGCCATCACCTGTAGAGCCTGTAGAGGGATATGTAATTCCACCTGTTGCAATTATAACAGCGTCTGCGCTAATTATCTTAGTTTCTAAAACTTTGCCATCAGAGTTTTTAAATTTTATATTTACACTTTTAAATACACTATTTTCTATATTTATCTTCACTGCTTCTGCATTGTAATATATTTTTACATCTCTTCTTTCCAGTGCATTTTTAAAAGTTTTAATAACATCTGATGATTTATCAGAGGCAGGAAATACTCTGTTGCCACGCTCTGTTTTAAGACTTAGTCCTTCATTTTCAAGAAAATTCATCAGTTTTTTACTGTCCAATGCATAAAATGCACTGTACAAAAACTTAGGGTTAGACATAACATGAAGGAGCAGATTTTCAATATCGCTGTTATTAGTGATATTACATCTGCCCTTTCCTGTTATATAAAGTTTTTTGCCAAGTTTTTCATTCTTTTCAATAAGGGTAACACAAGCACCGTGGTCTGCTGCTGCAACAGCAGCCATCATGCCAGCAGCACCGCCGCCAATTACAATAATATTTTGTTTTTTCAATCTGGTTTCTCCCACAAATTATAATTAGACATTTGAAAGTTTTTCACTTGTTATAGTTAAAGCTTTGATAACGGTCTGTTTGCGTACACTGTTTCGGTCACCATTAAAACAAAACTTTCTTACATCAGTTTCGCCTTTATAAAATATACCAATATAAACAGTGCCTGCTTTGGTGCCATCGTCTGCCGCATCAGGCCCAGCATAGCCAGTTGTTGCAACAGCAATATCTGAACCTGTTATTTTTACAGTTCCCTCTGCCATCTGCTTTGCAACAATACTGCTTACAGCAGTATACTTTTTAAGGTCATTTTCACTGACACCTAAAACTTTGTGCTTTACATCATCTGAGTATGTTATATAGCCTTCTTTAAAAACATTAGAAGCTCCTTCTATATCTACAATGGCTGATGCAAGCATACCGCCTGTTAAAGATTCGGCTGTTGAAATGTGAAGTTTCTGTTCTTTAAGAAGTTTTACAACTTTCTTGGCGCTTTCCATCTATAATCATCTCCATATTTTTAAGTCTAATTACATATTTCCATCTTGCATTATGTGCCAGTTTTTCACAAGATAATCTACAAGTGACACTACTGTAAGTATTATAGCGGCATATATAAATACGTTCTCTATTATATCGATAACTTTTCCGTTAAAATTTACTATAAGAAGAACTGACATAATCATCTGCGTAATAGTCTTAATCTTTCCCCAGAAGCTTGCAGCAAGTACTACACCAGCATCTGACGCTACTAGTCGAAAGCCGCTTATTATAAAATCCCTGCTTATTATTATTATAACTCCCCACACAGGCATAGGATTTTCTGGAATTGAAATAAAACAAACCAGTGCTGAATTTACTAAAAGTTTATCTGCAAGTGGGTCCATAAACTTACCAAAGTTTGATATCAAATTATATTTGCGTGCTATATATCCATCTAGTGTGTCTGTAAGACTTGCTATAATAAATATTAAGGCAGCTATATAATTGGCATAGCGTATAGAATCTGCCAGCATAAAAAATACAAAAAAAGGAATCAAAATTACACGCAGCATAGTGATTTTGTTTGGTAAATTCATATATATTTCTCCTTATTTAATCTATAACTTCACCTGTCAAATCATACCCTTCTGACCCAGTAATTCTTGCTTTTATAAAATCTCCTGACATAAGCTGCCAGTTTGTCTCTACAAATACATATCCATCTACATCTGGTGCATCCATATATGTTCTGCATATGTATACTTCATCTTCTGGCAGATAGCCTTCGACTATTAAATCCATTTCCCTGCCTGTTAGTGATGTGCTTTTTTCAAATGCAATCTGCTGTTGTAATTCCATTATTTCGCTGCGTCTTGATTCCTTTCTTTCTTCTGGTAACTGTTCTGGCATATCCGCTGCTTTGGTGTCTTCTTCTTGTGAATAAGTAAAGACGCCAAGTCTGTCAAATCTATTTTTCTTAACAAAGTCTTTTAATTCTTCAAATTCACTGTCTGTTTCTCCTGGAAATCCAGTTATTATTGTTGTACGAAGTGCTATATCTGGTATTTTATGACGAAGTTTTTGTATTATCTTCTCAAGTTCTGCCCTATTTGTGTGTCTTCCCATGCGTTTTAATACACTGTCTGCTCCATGCTGTACAGGAATATCAAGATAATGACACACCTTTGGCAAATCTTTTATTGCGTTTATAAGTTCATCTGTTATCTCTTCTGGATAACAATACAATATTCTTATCCATTTAAGTCCCTCTATCTTTGACAACTTTTCAAGAAGAGCAGGAAGGCTTTTTTTGCCATATATATCAATGCCATATAGTGTCGTTTCCTGTGCTACAAGGATAAGTTCTTTTATGCCATTTGCTGCAAGATGTCTGCCCTGCGCTATAAGGTTTTCCATAGGTATACTTCTGTATCTTCCCCTTACTTTTGGTATAATACAGTATGTGCAGCATTTATCGCATCCTTCTGCAATTTTAAGATATGCATATCCACCACTAGACATAGCATCTCTGTCTGCAAGTGGCTCTGGTAAATAGTTTATATCTTTTATAATTTCAACTACAGGTGTTTTCTCCTCTAGTGCTTGACTAATGGACTCTGTCAGATTTTCATATGCCATTGTGCCAATAATAATGTCAACTTCTGGTATTTCTTCTTTTATTTCATTGTGATAACGCTGTGCAAGACAACCTGTGGCAACAAGCAGCCTGCACTTTCCATTCTCTTTGTATTCTGCCATTTCAAGCAGTGTATTTATACTTTCTTCTTTTGCATCTCCTATAAAACAGCAAGTATTTACAATAATTATTTCTGCATCTTCTGCACTATATGTTATATTATAGCCAGATTTTCTAAGAGATGTCACCATCATTTCACTGTCCACAAAGTTTTTATCGCAGCCAAGTGAAACAAAATAAATATCCATGCCAACCAGCCTTTCTCTATTAATGCTTTCGCATAGAAGCATAGACACAGTTATTCATAAGCATGGCTATTGTCATAGGACCTACACCACCAGGTACAGGAGTGATTGCGCCAGCTTTTTCTTTGACAGATTCAAAATCAACATCACCACAGAGCTTGCCATTTTCGTCCCTATCCATGCCTACATCAATAACAGCAGCACCTTCTTTAATATAGTCTTTAGTTACAAACTTTGCTTTACCTATTGCCACAATAAGAATATCTGCTCTTTTTGCCACTTCTTTTAAATTGGCTGTATGCGAGTGACACACTGTAACTGTGCCATTTTCACGTAAAAGAAGCATAGCTATAGGTTTTCCAACGATATTACTTCTGCCTATAACAACACATTCTTTGCCGTCTATCTCTATGTTATAACGTTTTAAAAGTTCTATAATCCCTGCTGGAGTACACGACACAAAACCGTCCTGACCAGTACTAAGTGTACCTACACTTATAGGATGGAAACCGTCCACATCTTTTGCAGGACTAATTGCACGTATTACTTTATCTTCATCAATATGTGCAGGAAGAGGAAGTTGTACAAGTATTCCATCTACATCGTCTCTGTCGTTAAGAGAGTTTACAAGTTTAAGCAGTTCTTCTTCTGTAGTTTCTTCTGGAATTTCATAAGCAAGTGAACGTATTCCTGTATATTCACATGCCTTTTTCTTATTGCCCACATAGACAGTAGACGCAGGGTCACTTCCAACCTGTATTACTGCAAGTGTTACTTCTATGCCTTTTTCCTTTAATGCTGCCACTTTTTCTTTTACTTCGTCTTTTATATCTTTAGATACTTTTTTACCATCAATAATTGTTGCCATAATTGCCTCCATTTAATTCAATATCGTATACTTTAAACTTTGAATATACTCCCTCCTACAAATTCTCGTAAAAGTGAGTTTTTAGGTATATCCTCACTGTTTATTCCTATAAAATAGTCTAAAAATTTTAATAGCCTTTTGGCTTCTATATATTCAGGTATATCTTTTGGTATGCCAAAAAGCAATGGTTCTACATAGGTTTTTAAAACTGCAAGTTCATAGATTAATGCAGAGTTAAACATAACATCTGCCTCTTCCTGAAATGGAAAGATGTAGTTATCTTCCCCTCTTCTTACAGAAGGCCACATGGCTATTGTTCTTGCAGCTGAAGTTCCCCTTGTGCGTGCATCACGCACCATCCTTCTTATAAGTCTGCCATCAGTAGTAGCTATCCTATTGTGTTCGTCAATATTTAACTGTGTAAGAGCACTTATATATATTTTAAATTTGCTTTCTTTGGGCAGAGAATACGAAAGTTTGTCATTAAGTCCATGTATGCCTTCTATTACAAACACGTCTCCCTCATCAAGCCTCATAAAATTGCCTTTATATTCACGCTGCCCTTTAATGAAGTTAAACTCTGGAAGTTCCACTGTACCGCCATTTAAAAGCTGCATCATGTCCTTATTAAACAATTCCACATCTACAGCACCAAGACATTCAAAATCATAGTTGCCATTTTCATCTTTTGGTGTATCTTCCCTGTTTTTAAAATAGTCATCAAGTGAAATTCGGTGTGGTTTTATGCCAAGTGTTCTAAGCTGTATTGAAAGCCTGTGTGAAAATGATGTCTTTCCAGATGAAGATGGACCTGCTATCATTACAAATTTTTTACTGTCATCAGATGCTATAGCCTCTGCTATTCCCGCAATTTTCTTTTCCTGTAGCGCTTCTTGTACAAGTATCAAATCAGACGCTTTACCATGTGCGATAATATTGTTTAATGCTCCCACAGTGTCAGCACCTGCCACCCTGCCCCAGTCACTTGCTTCTTGAAGTGTCTTAAAAAGTTTAGGGCTTGATTTAAACTCGCTTACTACATTAGGAGTCTTTCTATTTGGCATATTTATAACAAAACCTTTATCATAAAGTTGTAAGTTAAAGTATTTTAGTATTCCCGTAGATGGCGGCATATATCCATAGTAATAATCCTCAAAGCCATCTAATGTATATATATTTACTTTAGATACTCGCCTAAATTCCAAAAGCTCTTTCTTGTCATACATTCCATAATCACCAAAAATATTTACTGCATCTTCTGTATCAATAGAGCGTTTTTCAAATGGCAAATCTTTTTCTACAAGACTATGCATACGCTCTTCCACATCAGACAGAAGTTTTTGTGTAAGCTTTGTGCCTTCAACTTCACAATAACAACTATTGCCTATAGCATACTTTACAAATACATTTTTAAGCCTTTCACCTGCTACATCATAAAATGATTTAAGCATAAGAAGTGTTATGCCTCTTATATATGTCTTATGACCACTGTCATATGATGTATCTAAAAAACACACTTCACAGTCCTGAGTTATATGTTTGTTTAACTCCATAAGTTTTCCGCCGCACCGTGCTAGTATTATATCGTACTCATAGGAGTCTTTATGCTCTTTTGCAAGTTCTTTATATGTAATATTGTCATCATACTCTTTTGCCACTCCATCTATTTTCACTTTTACCATCAATTCACCCCGCTTATATTTTTTTAATAAGATTTTCTATTGTGTCATACTCTTCTTTAAGCACAGCCATTCTTGTTTCCGATTTTTTATCTATTTCTTTAGGAAAGTTTTTAAATATAGCATTTATTCGCTTCTGTTCTTTTATAAGATATTCTTTTAAAATCTTATTTTTATTATTTATTAAAAATTCACCATATATATAACCTGTACTATCTGTAAAATATTGTGTGCCAGGCACAGCCCTTATAATAACGTAAAATTTATTCTGTTCTCGTACCATATCTTCACTTTCTATTTTAAAGCCATTATCATGCAAAAAATGGCGTACAAGATATATCTCAGACTGTGGCGAAAGCACAAGTTCGCTTGTATCTTTTATAATTTCAATACTTTCACTAAGTATTTTAACAATTAGTGCACCGCCCATACCACTTATAAGGATTGTATCTGCCTCACCTTTTTTTAGCTCTTTTGCACCATCTGAAAGCCTTGTATCAATATACCTCTCCATGCCATGCTCTAATATATGCTCCTTTGCCCTTTTAAGTGGTTCTTTATTTATGTCCATTGCAATTACACCTTTTGCAAGCTTTTTTTCCATAAGGTATATAGATGTAAATCCATGGTCACATCCAATATCTGCCACTATACCGCCAGATTTTACACTAGAAGCCACACAGTAAAGTCTTTCTGAAAGTTTAAGCTTACTCAAGATAGTCTTTAAGCTTGCGGCTGCGGCTAGGATGTCTTAGTTTGCGCAATGCCTTGGCTTCAATCTGGCGAATACGCTCACGAGTTACTTTAAATTCCTTGCCAACTTCTTCTAGCGTCCTTGCCCGTCCATCTTCAAGCCCAAAGCGCAGTTTTAACACTTTTTGTTCTCTTTCAGTAAGCGTTCTAAGCACTTCGTCAAGCTGTTCACGAAGCAGTGTAAATGCTGCTGCCTCTGCTGGTACAGGCACATTGTCATCTTGTATAAAATCGCCCAGATGACTGTCTTCTTCTTCTCCTATAGGAGTCTCAAGAGAAACTGGCTCAAGAGAAATTTTTTGTATTTCACGCACTCTTTCCACAGGCATATTCATATGTTTTGCTATTTCTTCTGGATATGGCTCACGTCCAAGTTCCTGTAAAAGCTGACGCTGTACTCTCACAAATTTATTAATAGTCTCTACCATATGAACAGGTATACGTATAGTTCTTGCTTGGTCAGCTATAGCTCGTGTAATTGCCTGACGTATCCACCATGTAGCGTAAGTGCTGAATTTATATCCTTTTTTATAATCAAACTTCTCAACTGCCTTAATAAGTCCAAGATTGCCTTCTTGAATAAGGTCTAAAAAAAGCATTCCACGTCCAACATATCTTTTTGCTATGCTGACAACAAGGCGCAAGTTAGCTTCTGCAAGTTTTTTCTTTGCCTCCATATCACCTGCTTCCATCTTCTTGGCTAGTTCAACTTCTTCCTCCGCTGACAAAAGCGGCACTTTTCCAATTTCTTTTAAATACATACGCACAGGGTCTTCTATACTCACTCCATCAGGAATAGACAAATCTATATTTTCTATCTCTTCTTCGTCAGGAACTTCACCACTTGCTTCAAGCTCAAGTATCATATCATCATCAGTATCCTTGTCATCAGATATCCTTAACACATCTACTCCACTTGCTTCAAGAAATTCTATTACCTTTTCTGTTTTCTCTTCGTCAAGCTCTATGTCTGCAAGAAAATTATTTATTTCTGTAAGCTCTAACACATTTCTCTTACTCTTTGCAAGCTCTTTAAGTGCTATAAGTTTTCTTTGAAACTTCTTTTTCTCATCTTCTACCGCATCTGTATTCTTTTTTGGGATATTTTTTACAGCATTGTTTCTTACAAGAGGTTTAACAGGTCTTGTACTCTTAGCCTGCATTTCTTTTTTGTTATCAGCAGCAGCCTTCTCTGTTGTAGTATTCCCCTTTTTGTGAATATCTTTTGCTGGTTCTTTTTCTGTTGCCATAATGTTCCTTCCTTTCTTATCCCTGAATTCTATCTTCAAAACTTGCACAATTCCTTATGCTATACTCTAACCATCTTTCAGATAAATATGCAATTTCGCTGGTGTCTGTAGTGCTTTCTTCTCCTGTATAAGACCTTTAAGTTCGTTTATATCAACCAGTTCTCTAGTACGTTTATCTATGCTATATTCCTTTATACGTATTACCAATTCATTTAGTGACTTTTCAAGTTCTGCGCTGTTCATATCTGCATCAAAATTTGTCTGAAATATATCTGCTACAACATTTTGTACTTCTGCTTCCATAAAATGGTTTATTATTCTTGCTGGCACGACCTCTTCTCCTGACGCAAGCTGTTCATATAACATATTAGCTACCTGTCTGTATGGTTCTCCAAAATAATCTTCTGCTTTTACAATATCTTTTATCTGACTGTACAGATAAGGCTTTTCTATTATCATAGAGAGTAAAAGCTTATACGAATACTCTATCCCTTTATCTTTTGTTAAAATGTTTCGTCTGTCATTTCCAGATATAGGCATATCTCTAACAGACACAGAGGGAAGAACACTTCCATAGCGCACAACAAGACTTTTTAAATCATCTCTTCGCAAAAAATACTTTGCTGCAACTGCTTCAAGATAATTTTCCCTTTGCACTTTATCTTCAAAATCCAGTAATTTTTTTGCTACAGCGTGATAAAATTTTGTATTCTGTTCAGGGTCATTAGCTTCATACTTTTGTCTTAAAAGTCCTATTTCAAAATAAAAGCTGTTTTCTGCGCTATCCATGCGCTGTCTAAATTCATCAGCTCCCATTTCTTTTATAAATTCATCAGGGTCTTTATAAGGCTCCATATGAATGATACGTGTATTTATCCCTACTTCACGCAGCATAGGTATTGCCCTTAGTGCTGCTTTCCTGCCAGCCGTGTCACTATCATATGTAAGAAGTACTTCATCTGTATATCTTTTTATAATGCCAGCCTGTTGCATCGTAAATGCCGTACCAAGTGATGCAACTGCATTAGTAAAACCAGCTTGGTGTAATGCAATAACGTCCATATACCCCTCACAAAGCATTATATTTTTATTCTTGCCAAGCTTTGCATAATTAAGCCCAAAAAGATTTTTGCTTTTATCAAATAATTTTGTTTCAGGCGAATTAAGGTATTTTGGCTTTGCATCTCCCATAACACGTCCGCCAAATCCGATAACTCTGTTATTTGCATCCATTATTGGAAAAATTACCCTATTAAAGAACTTATCATAGACACCTCGCTCATCTATTTTAAAAAGTCCAGATTCTTTGAGTATATCATCATTATATCCTTCGTGCTTAAGATATCCATACAATTCCCCTCCGTTCCAGCCTGCGTAGCCAAGTCCAAAACGGCGTATAGTTTCATTAGAAAGTCCCCTTGATGTAAGATATTCATAACCTATCTTGCCCTGTGGTGATTTAAGCTTTGTATAATAATAACTTGCTGCTTTTTTATTTATCTCAAGCAGACGCATTCTTATACTTTCCTGCTCTTTATGCTCTGCGTCTATTTCTTGTTGTTTAAGAGTTATGCCAGCTCTATCCGCAAGTGTTTCCATTGCCTCTTTAAATGTATAATTCTCATATTGCATAACAAATGTTATAACATTGCCGCCAGCACCACAGCCAAAACACTTATACATCTGCTTTACTGAATTAACTGAAAAAGAAGGTGTTTTTTCATTGTGAAATGGACACAGTCCTACATAATTATTGCCAGAACGCTTGAGTTTCACATAGCTTCCAATTATATTAATTATGTCGTTAGCTTCCCTAACTTCTTCAATTTGTTCTTCTGTATACCATGGCATAAGCCACTTCCCCCTTTAACATACACTCACATACATGTCCTATTTATATTATTCGACACTCACAGATGTTTTCCTTTTTATTTTTAATATTTGCTAAAAATTGCAGATAACATCATAAATAAAAAACACTGCTTAAAAGCAGGAAAACACTACTTAAAAGCAGGAATGCGTATTCTGTATTATTATTTACTATTTTGAACTTTCTATCTGCAATGTTTTTATTGCCTCTGTAGCAAGGTTATATGTATACAATTCGCTCTGGTCATATTCTTCAAAGAAGAGATAGTCAGAAGTTAGATTAAGATAATTATAATTGCCTTCAGAAATAAGTGTTGAATCATATGTGTACAAGTCAAGTTTGTACAGTCCGTTGTTTGTTCCATCATCTACTTGATAATAGATTGATGTCCCATCTTCTGATATATTATATGTTGCAAGATGTTGATTTACTATGGTTTCCACAGAAGAGCCATCAAACGGAACACGGCACAGGTTATAATCTTGTTCCATATTCATAAAATACAGATAATCTCCATGTATTGTAAGACTTGTGCAGTTGCCAGCATATATTACTTTTGAACCTGAACCAGTAGTACTTATTGAATGTATATAGTGGTCATTATCCCATCCAGTATAATATATCTTGTTGTCAGAAACTGCATATGGTGCAGCAGCTTCAGCAAGAAGTTTTGATTCTTCAGAACCGTCTATTTTTGTAGAATAAAGTTCAAGCCCTTTTTTCTGGTCATAGTGCTGGTAATATACATTATTGCCATAAAGGCATACAACTTGAGTTGGGTCATCGTATAGTTTATAAATATTTTTACCAGATGTATTAATTCTAAAAAGTCCCGTAGTACTCATTGACAATGCTGCATCTATATCATTTTCCAGTTGATCATTTCTTCTTGTATAAAAGATATAATCTCCAGCAGAATTAATATAGCTTGCTCTGTCGTCTGTTAGTTTCTTAGGATTTGACAAGTCACTGTTCATACAATAAAGTTTATTGTCATCATAAGGGTTGGCAAAGTATATCTTGCCATCATTTTCACAAAAAAGACCACTGTTTAACAAGTTGCCGCTTGTATTTCCTGTAGTGCTTTCATCATCATAAAACTGTACACGGTTCTTGGTGATAAAAAAATAAGTCAGTATACCTAAAAAAGCTGCTGCAATAATTCCTATAAAGATTCTTTTTATAATAGTAGATGTTTTCATCATGCCAGCCCCCTTTTTTAATAGTTATCAGTAGTTTGCAACTGATAACTATTTGGAAAGTTTGTGTAATTATTCATACTGTGGTGGGTCAAAATAATCATCTGGTGTAAATGAGCAGTTTATATTTAAATTGTCTATATCTTCCCAACCACTATACTTTATTTCAATTTTCTTCCAGTCTTTCGGAACTTCCCATACAACAAAACCTTTTAATGTATCTTGTACCCCTACATGATCAAAAATAGTTTGATAGCCTTCTGGTTCGTTAAAAAGTACTGTATTTGTGATTTCTTTACCATCCACTTTGGCTGATAAATAGTTGACATTGATATAGTCTTCTTCAAGCGTCTTATTACTTATTTCTAAAAATAATACAAGATATTTTTTATTTTTGGCAGCTTTGTCTTTATATGTGCCATCATCTAGTTTTTTATAAGATTTTAAGCCAAGAACGGTAACTTCATGTTTTTCATCAGCATAACCTGAATTAGCTGAAATATTTATTTCTGTTGTTTTTGTTTCTTCTTCGTCTACATTATTTTCTTCTTCGTCTATATTTGTACTGCTAGGTTCAGAGGTAACATCGCTTGTAGTAGATGATATATTTTTATCATTTGAAGGTGTTTGACCTGAATTTATTTTTCCACATGCTGAAAATAAAACGGTAATGCTTAAAGTTACTAAGAGTAAGCTACATTTGTTCTTCATAAAAGATAAAATTCCTTTCTGCTTATAAAAAATTTTTATAATAATTATTATAGCAAATTTTGTATAAAATAATCGGATTGTATGTTTATTTTACGCTAATACTATAATAAAATGACGCTCCCCTATGCTAAAGC
>DESG01000154.1:0-1590 GCA_002361175.1 Lachnoclostridium sp. UBA3320
TATACAATGTATTTCTGCCTTGTACCCATCACCCATAATGCTGTTTATTGTTTTTACCATTTCTTCCATAAACTCTTTCTTTGTCTGCATAATTTCTTTCCTCCTGTTATTTTTTAGTACGCAAAAAAGGCACGCCACAATGGACGTGCCTAAATTGTTTTGTTAACTTGTATTATAAATATTTTTCTGCTTCATTTTCTGATAAGTTATATTTTTCAATAATTATTGTTTTTATTTCCTCATCACTGATAAAATTACGCAGATTTTCTACTGCACCAATAATTTTTCCTCTTATTTCAGCACTTTTTTCTCTTTCCTGTATCAAAGGTTCTGCCAGTTCCAGTAATAAACTACTCATTTCATCATCTCCTTTTAATTCATCAACTAAAGTTTTATTTGCCCTTAAAGCTACTTCTAATACTGAATATGCAAGTTCCTTTTCATGTTCACCTTTAAACTTTTTAGTTTTATCCAGCAGTTTTTTCATATCTTGAAATTTTGTTTTATGTGACAAGGATTTAATCCAGCCATGTCCGTCACCAGGTAATTCACTTGTTACAATAACCTGGGTAGCAAATGGTATATTGCTTTTAATATAGTATACCCCTTTAAATGGCATTTCTGTCTTTATGTTTCTTTCTTCCAAGGATTTAAACAGCCCTAGTGGTTTCCTTTCCCGTACAAGTGATATTGTGATGTCATATTCTTTCTTCTCATCAACAGTGCTGCCCTCAGATTTATAAAGGGCGGCATATGAAATTACTTTATAAAGGGTATCAATATTAAGGCTGTCATCAGGTGATTTATATTCCATGATATTATATTTCTTAAAAATCCTGCCTATTTCATTGGTTATTTCAACTGGTTCATCTTTCTTTATTACCAGAAGGTCTATCTGTAATGGCTTTTTACTAAGGTTATGTTCACTGTCAAAACAGAGCCTGCCTTTATATTCTATAAGTTCCAGTTCCATAGCGGAAACAAAACCTGGATGCCACTGTATATCTGTATCTTCCATCTTCTGCCCCTTTCTTTGTTATTGTATATTGTACCATATACTTTGTGTTTGTGGAAATAATTTTTACATACGGTTAAGCAGCACCATCGGATTTCGTCCTTGAAAGTGCAGACATTACCCTCTTGTAAATATCATCTGGCATATTTTCAAGGTCTTCAACGTGATATCTTGCCTTTACATCATCTGCACCTACACCTGTCCTTGCAAGCTCCCTTTTAAGAGCTTCCATCTGCAAGGACGAAACGGAATGTTTATTTTTATTATCGTTACTGCTGTTACTATTGTCTACGCCTGTCACATAAATAACCTTGTTTTTGCTGTTGGATATAGAAAGACTTTTTATAGTCCTATCCATGTTATATGATATTGTGGTAACAGAAAAGCGGTCATTACAGAAAAACCTATCATCACGTTTTTGTATATCTGTTCTTTCTGCAGGAATCCATACAAAGGGTGCTGTATAAAGTTCTCTGCCAATGCCCCAGTTAAAGCAAGCTCTCTTGAAAGAATCAGAAGCCTGTGACTTTTCCGTTTCATTTTCTATCTTCCCTGCAGTTCCAACATCTTGTTTT
>DESG01000154.1:1829-3748 GCA_002361175.1 Lachnoclostridium sp. UBA3320
CTACTGTACAATACAGATTGCCATTAATGCATTGGTGTGTCCTTTTCCAACCAAATATGCCAAAGGTTTCATCAAGTATGCGCTGGTCTGCTCTTGCGTCCTTATAAAGCAAGAGGCTAACACCTTTGGCACTTATTGTTCCAATTCTGCACTCTATCTCACTGGCTTTAAGAAGCCTGATTTTGTAATCTTCCATGCGTATGCCCTCCATCTTTTCTTATTAAATATCAAAGGCAGAGAAAACCCTGTCTCATTATTCATGCAGCCATAAGCAATTTACAAGCCTTGTCTATTATTGGATTGCCGTCTATTGTTTTGATAAACAGGTTCTCCTGATAATTTTTAGTTTCCCTTAAAGGCTTTGAGTGTGTAGCAAAATCAGATACCGCATTTATAAAACGATAGCCATTTTTTGGCACATCTTTCAAATCTGGTGCATATTCATAACGCAGAACTATATCTTCACGCTGTTTAAGTACATTTTTCTCTGTTGTCTGTGAAGCGTCATCTGCAATAGGCAGCAGCATTTCAACATATTCTTTCATTACTGCATCTGTTACCTTTTTCCTTGAGAGTACATCAAAAGTCTTTCCCAGTTCTGCCATATATTCATTTGCTCGGTATATGGTTTCCTTTGCATCTTCAAGCTTGGCAACAGTATCTCCTGTGTGATGTATAGACCAGACACGGCTTGCATTGGCAAGAGCAAGATTCAAAGTATTATTGCAGACTACTCTTATAGGTGTCATAGCAATCTTTATAGCACCAGAGCCATCATGTGTATTTGAGAATACCAGATATGGCATAATTTGTTCACCTTGTATTATGTATCTCTCTGGCAGCCTTGCTAAAATCCAAGTTTTTCTTCCACCTATTAAACTTCCTGCTGTTTCATAGCGGACACCTTCACCAAGTAAGCTATCTGTAAATGCAAAAGCATCTCTGTTCTGTACCACCTTATAGCGATTAGTAACAACGCCAAGTATTGAACCATCATAATCCCTTATATTGGCATAATAACCTCTAATCAATACGCCATCTTGTGTAAACACTGGTTTCTGTATAACAGTCCAGTCAAGCCCTGCTGCAATTAATGCCTCTCTTGAATCTAGTGCATTTTCAACCATTGTACCAAGTCCATGCCAAGGTTTTTCTCTTCCTGTAAAGAACATTGTTTCTACTTCTGCTGACATAATAATCAGCCTCCTTTCATATTTTTGCATTATAAAAAGACACTCTATAAAGCGTGTCTTTCTTTAATAACTATTATTGAATGAGATTTATATGTTCCTTTGTATGTTGCTGATTTCTCACTCACAGATATAATATACAACTAAAAATCTTAAAATTCACAGTAGCTTATTTTCCTTAAAACTGTAATAAGAATTGCCAATTATTATGTGGTCAGTAAACTGAACTCCCATTAAATCAGCACATCTTTCTAGTCTTTTTGTCATGCCAATATCTTCTTCTGATGGTGTACAAACTCCTGATGGGTGATTATGGCATATCACAAAACTTGCTGCCCCTGACAATAGCAAACGTATAAAAATCTCTCTTGGACTAATAAGAGAAGCTCTTATGCTGCCATGTGATATTTCAAATATTCCAAGCACTTGAAATGCTGTTGAAAATGCTGTCATATACACATATTCTTCTGCCATACGATTTAACATGAAGACATTATTAAACATATTAACAATAGCAGATGGACTATCAAGGCTTTCACATGCATAATTTACAGCAGATTCTTTTACAAGTACATTATGCCTGTTTGTATCTAGCTCTGTCCTGTATTTTGTAATTCTCATATCTTATAATCTCCTTTCCATCATAACCCCAAAAATCCCATAATATCCACTTTAAAACCATACATACAAATGCTTGTTTTTATAGATTAAAGTGGACCACTTTGTCAA
>DESG01000169.1 GCA_002361175.1 Lachnoclostridium sp. UBA3320
GCTCAAAAGTTGTAAAGTGGTGAAAGGCTTATTGAAATAAAAGTCTTTTCTGCTAAGTACATATGCAAGCATCGCAGTACATATAACGCCAATAGCAGTTCCAAGTACTGTTCTAAGAACTGACATAGCAAAAGCAGAACCAAGATTATTTTCTTTAAATATATATGTATAATTGCTTAATGTAAATTTTCTTGGAATAATAAAGTTTACATTTCTCATGGTATCCATAGAATCATTTAGTGAAATTGCCAGCACGTTTAAAAACGGATATACTGTTATAACAATTAGGAGCAAACAGAACACCAGCAACACATAATCGAAAGCTTTACTTTCTTTTTTCAATTTCTTTTTTGCCATTTTTTCCGCCTCCTATACAAGTTTACTTTCTCCGACTAATCCTGCAACTTTATTTGCAATAAACATAAGAGTAACGCCAACTACAGACTGGAATACACCAATAGCAGTACCAAGTCCATAATTATTGCTTCCAATACCACGGATATAAGCAAACCATGAAAGAACCATTGCGTGGTCTTGTACGATACTGTTACTTAAAAGCATCTGACGCTCCATACCTACATTTAAAGCTGAGCTAACACTCATAATTAACAAAACAATTATTGTAGGTTTAATACCTGGAAGTGTTACATGCCAGATTCTCTGGAAACGGTTAGCACCATCCACTTTTGCTGCTTCATAAAGACCTTGGTCAATACCTGCCATTGCAGAAAGATAGATAATAGCATTCCATCCCATTTCCTTCCAGACATCCACAAGACAAACTACAAACCAAAATTCTGGGGAATTTGTAGACATAAGGTGAAGCTTAGTGTTTAACATTGTATCAAATGCACCGCCATCGTTGAATAACATCTTTGCAATGCTGGCGATAATAACCCATGATACAAAGTGTGGAAGATAAGATATTGTCTGAGTGATTTTCTTAAAACGAGTAAAGCAAATCTCATTCAATATCAATGCAAAAATAATAGATGACAGTGTTCCCAGTGCAATACCTAAAATACTTATGCCGATGGTGTTAATCATTGTCTGAGCAAATAAGCGGTCAGTAAATGCTTTGGTAAAGTTTCCAAAGCCCACAAATGTTCTTTCCCATACTGGTAATGCAAAAGTACTTGGCTTTACCTCTTGAAATGCCATCGTCCAGCCCCATAAGGGCACATATTTAAAGATAATCAGCCAGATTACAAATGGAACTGACATTAACAAAAGATATCGTTGTCTCCACATAAGGTCCAACGAAAACTTCTGTTTTGTTGATGAAACTTTTTTCTTTTTTTTCATCCTTTTTTAACCTCCTTTTATATATTTTTGTTACAATTATTATATAAAAATAATAATTTTTCTTATACGTTGTTTTTTATAGGTATTTTGCACTATTTTTTTTACATTTGGTGTGATATAGTTATTAATTAGTACAATAAAAATATTTATTGAAATGGGGAATTTTTTTTATGAAAATTATAAGAGCAGAGAATTATAATGATATGTCAAGAAAGGCTGCTAATATTATTGCAGCACAGGTAATTTTAAAACCAGATTCTGTATTAGGTCTTGCTACAGGAGGAACACCTTTGGGGATATACAAACAGCTTGTTGAATGGTATAAAAAAGGGGATGTTGATTTCTCAGAAGTTACTACTGTAAATTTAGATGAATACCGTGGTCTTCCAAAAGAACATAATCAAAGTTACTGGCATTTTATGCAAGTCAATCTCTTTAATCATATAAATATAAAAGCAAACCATGTTTATATTCCAAATGGTTCAGATATGAATATAGAAAGAGTTTGTAAGGAATATGATGATATTATCCAGTCAGTTGGAGGAATTGATTTACAGTTATTAGGAATTGGCAATGATGGTCATATAGGATTTAATGAGCCAAGTACAGTGTTTGAAACTGGTACACATTGTGTAAATTTAACAGAAAGCACTATAGAGGCAAATAAAAGATTTTTTCAAAGCAGAGAAGAAGTTCCAAAGCAAGCATATACTATGGGAATTAAAGCGATTATGCAGGCAGAGAAAGTACTGATGGTGGCAAATGGTGAAAGCAAAGCAGATATTATAAAGAAAGCATTATTTGGCCCTGTTACACCAGAAATACCTGCATCAATATTGCAGATACATCATGATTTTGTTTTGGTAGCTGATAAAGCAGCATTATCTGAGATTGATGTTGCTATTTAAGTTTTTAATATGAAAATTAAATGCTGTTTGCGGCCTTGGAATAATTTTTACAGATTATTCTAGGGCCGCTTGTATGTTTTTGAAATATAGTTTTTAAGGTAAGCTTTTCTGGATTTTTGACAGTTGTTCTATGTCTGAAAAAATATAAGACTGCCTGAAATTTTTAGGGGTGCACTGTGCAATGCGTTTGAACAGCTTGCTGAAATAATAAACATCAGTAAAACCACATTGTGAAGCAATAGATTTAATTGGAAGATTGGTGTTTAATAAAAGCTTTTTAGCATATTCAATTCGTTGCATATTTACATAGTTTGTTAGGGTCATACCAGTTTCCTTGGAAAATAAAGCTGAAAGATAACTAGCGTTAACTCCAAAATGGTCAGAGAGTGAGTTTAAAGATAAGTCTGCACAAAGGTCTGTATCAATACAGGCAATTATTTTTTGTACAAGAGGTGAATACCTTTTCTGCTTGTAATTTTTAACAAGCTGGCAATATCCATGTACCATTTGTTTCTGTACAAGTCTGCTGTCATTTTCATTGGAAATTTGCTCTATAACTGGTATAAGACTGTTAGAGTAACAGTCTATATGTATTGGGTGTACACCTGCCTGTTCTGCAGCTTTGCGCATAAGGGTGTTTCCTGTAATTGTGTAGTCTTTGATATCTCTAATATTATTTGAAAGTCTCTGTGGAAGGCTTGTTTTCTCCAATTTAATAAATAAATTAAGTGCAAGTTCTTCATTGCCAGAAGATATAGCTCCTATAATTGCATTTTCCATTTCATAGCGTGTTTCTATAACATCAATATTAGAAAAAGGCTTGTCTGGGATTCGTAAATAATTATGGTATGGGACATTCCATTTATCATAAAAGTTTGGTTCGTGAAAAATAATAGATGTAGATTGTCCATAAAGTTCCTTTCCAAGGGTAAGAAACAGGTTTTCAAACATTGCAGGAGAAGATAAGTATGGGACATTGCAGTAATATTTTTGCAGTGGTTCGGCAAATTCCTCTTGAATAGCAAGTGTATCAAGTAGTTCAAGCAGTTTTTGATAGCTGATTTTTTCATATAATACAGGTCCACAAATCAGTGCAGTTTCTTTATCTGGAAGAATAATACTGGCATAAGTGCATTTAAAAATATCTGTAGAAAAGTGTACCATCTGGGGATTAAGAGATTGAAAAATGTGTTCTGCTGTTATCTGCATATCTTCAGATTTTATAATCATTTTACGCAATCCCATATCTATGTCTTCATAATTATCCCCAGTACGCTGGACATAGCTGACATGAAAGTTATTGTTCTTTAATATTTCTTCTGTAAAATGAATTATATTTTTTTCCATATACACCTCCACAGTATAAAATAAATAAGTTAACTAACAGTTCTAATTTTATCTGATTTTTATAAAAAAAGCAATAAAATTCTAAAAATTTTGTCAAACATTCACATTTTCTTTGTTTTTTTTACACGTTTTGGTACTAAAACAAAAATTGTACAAAAACCTACAAAAATAACCTCTATTATTTAGTTAATAAATATTTTATAATAATTACACAAGAAAAAGTAATAATACATATGTTTTATTGTCAAAAAAGCAAAAATATTTTTGTCTAATTGCCATATTTTTTGTCGAGTTTTATAAAAATATAGGCGCTTAACCTATTAAATTAGGATTATTATATAAAAAGGAGGTACGTGATGCGTAATATTATCAACTTAAACCAAGGCTGGCGCTTTATTCAGGAGGATAAGGGACTTCCTGAAAGTCTGCCTTTGGATTGGGAAAATGTAGACCTTCCTCATTCATGGAATGCCATTGATGGCCATGATGGCAACGGAAGTTATGACAGAGGCAAGTATTGGTATGCAAAAACATTTAAGACACCAAAACAGCCTCTTGCTGGCGGAAGAGTATTTGTAGAAATACTTGCAGCAGGGCAGCAGGCGACAGTTTATGTAAATGGACAGGAAGCTGTATACCATGAAGGTGGATATTCCATTTTCCGTGCAGATATCACAGATATGTGTAAAAAGGATGAAGAAAATCTTCTTGTAGTTGCATGTGACAATTCACATAAGGACAGTGTATATCCACAGTCTGCGGACTTTACATTCTACGGCGGACTTTACAGAGGCGTAAACCTTATAAGTGTACCTGATACACATTTTGATTTAGAGTATTATGGTGGGCCTGGAATTATGGTTACGCCTAAGCCTTGTGACTGTGGTGGAGCTACATTTGAAATTGTCTCTTATGTAAAAAATCCAGATGAAAACTTTACTGTGCTTTACTATATATATGATGCAGATGGCAATGAAGTGGCAAGTGCGTGCCGTCCAGCAGATGACACAGCAGTTAAGATTTGTGTGCCAGATGCAAAGAAATGGGATATTGACAGTCCGTATCTGTATACAGTTGTTGCAAGACTTCAGCGTCGTAATGAAATTTATGATGAAGTTTCAACAAAAGCAGGTGTGCGCAGCTTCTCATGTGACCCAGATAAAGGATTTATTATTAATGATGTACAGACTCCACTGCGTGGTGTAAGCCGTCATCAGGACCAGCTTTATAAAGGCAATGCACTGACAAGAGAAGACCACTATGAAGATGCAAGAATTATAAAGGAGCTTGGAGCTAATACAATCCGTCTTGCACATTATCAGCATTCACAAGATTTTTATGATGCCTGTGATGAAATGGGATTTATAATATGGGCAGAGATTCCGTTTATCAGCGTAATGAACAAAGACCCAGATGCACATCAAAACTGCATTAGCCAGTTAAAAGAATTGATTGTACAAAATTACAACCATCCATCAATCTGTTTCTGGGGAATTTCCAATGAGATTCTTATTGGTGGTATTTCAGAAAAGCTTGTGGAAAACCATAAAGAACTAAATGCTTTGGCAAAAGAGATGGACCCTACACGTCTTACAACTATTGCGCATGTATCAATGACACCAATAGAAGGACCTATGCATGGCATTACAGATGTAGAAAGCTATAACCATTACTTTGGCTGGTACGGCGGCAAGATGGAAGACAATGGTCCATGGCTTGACAATTTCCATAAAGTTCATCCAGAAATCTGTCTAGGTATGTCTGAATATGGCTGCGAGGGTATTATCACATATCACGGTCCAAATCCAGCATGTAAGGATTACAGCGAGGAATATCAGGCATTGTATCATGAGCATATGGCAAAAGTTTTTGACGAGCGTCCATGGATATGGTCAAGCCATGTATGGAATATGTTTGACTTTGGCTGTGCAGCTCGTAATGAGGGCGGTGTAGCAGGACGTAACAATAAAGGTCTTGTGACAATGGACCGCAAAACAAAGAAAGACAGCTACTATATTTACAAAGCATATTGGAACAAAGAGCCAATGGTACATCTTTGTGGCAAACGCTATGCACAGCGTGCAGGAGAAACAACACAGATACGAGTTTATTCTAACCAGCCTGAAGTTACACTGTATCTAAATGGCAATCAGATAGATAAACAGAGCGCAGATAAGGTATTTGTATTTGAAGTTGCTTTAGAAGATGGGTTTAATGTAATAAAGGCTGAGGCAGGAGACATTAAAGATACAATGACACTTGAGAAGGTTGAAAAAGAGCCTGAAATCTATGTACTTCCAGAAGTAAATGAGCGTGCGGAAGGTGTTGCTAACTGGTTTAGTACAATAGGTGATTTAGACCTTAAAGCTCCAATGGAGTTCCCAGAGGGAATGTTTAGCATTAAAGATACTTTTGAAGAAATTGCAAAGAATCCAGAAGCTATGGAAATAGCAAGTAAAGCTGTTAAACTTGCTACGAATATGACTGTAAAGCCAGGTGAAGGCATGTGGGATATGATGAAGAGTACAAGTGTTGAAGGTATGGCAAGTATGGCAGGTTCCTTGATGCCTGATGGATTTATAGAAAGCCTTAATGCAAAGCTTATAAAAATTAAAAAATAGGGAACTTTAAAGATAATGTGCACTATAAATATATAGTTACTATTAACTGTTCAAGGCTGTGCCACAGACTACCTTAAAGCACAGCCTTGAATCATAATGACAGAAAAGGAGAGAACTATGGCAAATATAACAAAATCTTCTGTACCTCCATTTGGGATGAAAGATAAACTGGGATATATGTTCGGCGATTTTGGTAATGATTTTACCTTTATATTATCTTCCAGTTTTATGCTAAAGTTTTATACAGATGTTATGGGTATTTCAGCTGGTGTAGTAGGAACTCTTATGATGGCTGCACGTTTTATAGACGCATTTACTGATGTTACGATGGGACAGATTGTAGACCGTTCCAAACCTAATAAATATGGTAAGTTTCGTCCTTGGATAAGACGTATGTGCGGACCAGTTGCAATAGCGTCGTTTTTGATTTTCCAAGCGGGCTTTGCAAATATGTCTTATGGATTTAAGGTATTTTGGATGGCATTTACATATATACTTTGGGGTTCTATATTCTATACCTCAGTTAATATACCTTATGGTTCAATGGCTTCTGCTATTTCAGCAGATCCTAAAGATAGGGCTGATTTGTCTACATGGCGTACAATCGGAAGTTCACTTGCCAGTCTTGTAATTGGTACAGGCGTTCCTCTTGTAGCATATGTAACTGTAGATGGCAATCCTGTTATGTCAGGAAGTCGTATGACAATAACTGCTGGAGTATTTTCAATATGTGCAATTATATGTTATCTGTGTTGTTTTAACTTAGTAACTGAGCGTGTAGAAGTTCCTGCCAATAACCAGAAGCTTGATATAGTAAAACTTATTGGAAGTATTTTTAAAAACCGTGCACTTTTAGGAATTATTGCAGCAGCTATTTGCTTACTTGTAGGTATGCTTGGTATGCAAGGTATGTCAGGATATGTATTTCCTAACTACTATCGCTCTGCAGCGGCACAGTCTGCTTCTGCATTTGTTGGAACAGCCGCAACACTTATAATTTGTGCACCATTTGCCAGTAAACTTTCTGCAAAGTTTGGCAAAAAAGAGCTTGCTATTGTTTCATGTGGTTCTTCTGCTGCTATATTTTTAATTTGTATGATTGTAAAACCACAAAACCCTTATGTATATCTTGTTTTTTATGCGCTAGCTTTTATTGGACTGGGATTTTTTAACACTATTATATGGGCTATGATTACAGATGTTATTGATGATGCAGAAGTAAGAAATGGTATACGTGAAGATGGTACTATATATGCTGTCTATTCATTTGCCCGTAAGCTTGGACAGGCTGCTTCTTCTGGTATGGTAGGTGGTTTGCTTACTATGGTGGGATATACTCCAGAGACTGCATTTGACCCTGATGTTACGCTTGGCATATTTAATCTGTCATGTATTATTCCAGCTATAGGTCTTGGGTTAGTAGCTTTATCATTACTTTTTATCTATCCATTGAGTAAGAAACGTGTAGAAGAAAATGTTATAAAGCTTGCTGAAAAACATAGGTCATAAAGGAGAATGACAAGTGGGTAAATTATCAGATTATAAAAAGAAAAAAGATTTTTTGGTGTGTGTGGACAGCGATGGATGTGCTATGGACACAATGGATATTAAGCATATCCGCTGTTTTGGCCCATGCATGGTTAAAGAATGGAGACTAGAAGAATGGAAAGAAGAAATACTAACACGCTGGAATGAAATCAATCTGTATACTATGACTCGTGGCATTAACCGTTTTAAAGCATTATCCATGATATTAAAAGAAATTTCTGAAAAGTATATATCAATTGAAGATTTGGATATACTAACTGAATGGGTAGAAAATAGTAAAGAGTTGTCTAATGATGCACTACAGAAAGCGATTGATGAAAGGGAGAGCATCTGTCTTAAAAAGGCACTGTCTTGGAGCAAAGCAGTCAATAGTTCTATTAATAAACTTCCAGAGGAAGAAAAACTTCCTTTCGAGGGTGTAAAAGAGGCACTTGCTTATGCTCATAAAACAGCAGACGTTGCTATTGTGTCCAGCGCAAACTTAGATGCGGTTATGGAGGAATGGGAACGTTTTGGATTAATTCCATACACGGATATTGTACTTGCGCAGGATTCAGGAAGTAAGGCATTTTGTATTGGAGAGCTCTTAAAGGCAGGGTATGAAAAAAATCATGTAATTATGTGTGGCGATGCTCCAGGAGATTTGGACGCAGCCAAAAAGAATGGGGTATTTTATTATCCAATTTTGGTAAAAAAGGAGAAGGAGAGTTGGGAAGAGTTTATGGAGGAGGGCTTTTCTCACTTGAAAGATGGAACTTATAAGGGAGAGTACCAAGAAAAGAAAATTGGGGAATTTTTGAAAAATCTGGGCGGATGAAAATAAAAATAGAAGGAGGCTTAATTGAATGGTAGATATGAAAGCAACCCCATTTTATCTGTCTGATGAAGATTGTAAATGGGTAGAAGAGACGATTGCGGGCATGACTTTAGATGAAAAGATAGGGCAGTTATTTTTTAACATGGGTTCAAGCCGTGACGAGGAATATCTTAAAATGACAGTGGATAAGTACCATATAGGTGGTATACGCTATAATCCAGGGCCAGCAGATGATATCCATGAGCAAAACCGCATATTGCAGGAAAATAGCAAGATTCCACTTATTATTGCCTGCAATACAGAAAATGGCGGCGATGGTGCATGTGTAGATGGTACTACTATTGGAAGTCAGACAAAAATTGGTGCTACACGCAATACACAGTATGCTTATAATCTTGGCTATATGTCTAATAAAGAGGCTGCTGCAATCGGCTGTAATCTGTCATTTGCTCCTGTAAGCGATATTATCTATAACTGGGAAAATCCAGTTATTGGACTTCGTACTTATGGCAATGATGTGGAAAGAGTTATGGATATGACTAAAGCCTATCTTGAGGGTGCACATGCCAATCCAGGCTTTTGCTGTGCAGCTAAACACTTTCCTGGAGATGGTCTTGATTTCCGTGACCAGCATGTCGCTAACAGTGTAAATGATTTTAGCTGTGAGGAATGGGATGAGACATTTGGAAAGGTATATAAGAACCTAATTGATAACGGTCTTGAAGCCATTATGGCAGGGCATATTATGCAGCCTGCTTATACACGCCATTTCAATCCTGATATTGAAGATGATGATATTATGCCAGCAACGCTGTCACCAGAGCTGATTAACGGACTTTTGCGTACTAAGCTTGGCTTTAACGGCATGGTTCTTACAGATGCTTCTCATATGGTAGGTCTTACTTGCCGCATGAAACGCTGTGACCTTATGCCAGCAGCTATTGCGGCTGGTGTGGATATGTTCCTGTTCTTTAATGATATGGACGAAGACTTTGAAGCTATGAAGAAAGGATATGAGGACGGGCGCATTACAGAGGAACGTTTAAGTGATGCACTTCACCGCATACTTGCTCTTAAAGCTCATATGGGACTTCATAAGAAAGATAAAAAAGACATTGTGCCTCCATATGAACAGGTACATGAAATTGTAGGATGTGAAGAGCATAAGGCTATGCAGAAAGAAATTTCTGAAAAAGCTATTACTCTTGTAAAATATAAAGATAAAGATGTACTGCCTGTGATTCCAGACCGTTATAAACGTATTATGATTGTATATGTGAAGGGGCTTGAAGCTCCAGGACTTGGCACTCTTCTCGCACAAAATAAAGTGTCTCCAGCAGAGAAACTTAAAGATAAATTGATTGCTAAAGGATTTGATGCTTTTGTTTATGAAAGTCCAGTACAGAAGATGATGCAGCAGGTACAGGCAGGAGAAAAGCCAGATTTAAACTTGTATTTTGCAGGAAAGAGCGCTATTGCAGACTTTGTTGGTGGTCAGGATTTGATTATTACAATGGTAGATATTGCAGGAGGCTTCCAACCAGTAGCAAGACCTTCTTTCGGCATGACAAAGGGCGGCGGAGAGATTCCATGGTATGTACATGAGCTTCCAGTTATTGTAATAGGAACTAAGCAGCCATTTGTACTTGCAGATATACCACAGGCACGTACGTATATTAACACTTATGATACACTTGACACCACTTTTGACGCATTGGTGGATAAACTTATGACAGGTGCAGACGCATTTGAGGGACAGGACCCAGTAGATTCTTACTGCGGTGTATGGGACACAAAATTATAATACAGAAAGGAAGGGATTATTTATGCAGATGACATTCCGCTGGTATGGTGAAGGCAATGACAGCATCACACTTCAGCAGATTAAGCAAATTCCAGGTGTGACAGGAATTGTATGGGCATTGCACTATAAGCAGGCTGGAGAAGTATGGGAAATTGATGAGATAGAAGAAGCACGCCGTCAGATTGAGGGTGCTGGCTTTAATATGGACGTAGTAGAAAGTGTAAATGTGCATGATGATATTAAGATAGGGCTTCCTACACGTGATGAGTATATTGAAAATTATAAAACAACTCTGCGCAATCTTGCAAAGTTTGGTGTTAAGGTTGTAACATACAATTTTATGCCAATTTTTGACTGGACTCGTACTGATTTGTTTCATCCGATGGAAGATGGTTCTACAGCACTGTTTTATGAGAAGTCTAAGATACAGGATGATTATAAAGAGATGGCAAAATATATCTTGGAAAATTTGCATGGCATGACATTCCCAGGCTGGGAACCTGAGCGCATGGCACAGCTTGATGACCTCTTTGAGAAATATCGTCCTGTGACAAAGGAAAAATTATGGGAAAACCTGAAATATTTCTTAGAGGCACTTATGCCTGTATGCCATGAAACAGGAATTAAAATGGCAATTCATCAGGATGACCCACCTTGGGATATCTTCGGTCTGCCACGTCTTCTTGTAGACAAAGAATCAATCGGACGTTTCCTGTCTATGGTAGATGATGAGTACAACTGCCTGTGTTTGTGTTCTGGTTCTCTTGGAGCAAACCCAGATAATAATGTTCCAGACATTGTGCGCACATACTGTGACCGTATTGCATTTGCTCATATCCGAAATGTAAAGCATTTTGAAAATGGTGACTTTACAGAGGCTTCTCATCGTGACTGTGATGGTGATGTAGGAATCCTTGAGATTATGAGGGCTTACCATGACTGTGGCTATAAAGGTTATGTACGCCCTGACCATGGACGTCATATCTGGGGTGAAGAGTGCCGTCCAGGTTACGGATTGTATGACAGGGCATTAGGTATTATGTATTTATGGGGCTGCTGGGATATGTTAGACAGAATAGAAGGCAGCAAATAAGAGAGGAGGATTCCTGCGTGAAATTATCATTAGAATCAATAAAGGATAAGGAAGCATGGAAGGGCTATCACCTTCCTGACTATGACCCAAAGCAAATTGCAGAAAATACAGCTAAAAGACCAGAGTGGATGCATTTTGGTTCAGGAAATATTTTCCGTATCTTTCCAGCAGTTATATGCCAGAGATTAATTGAACAGGGGAAAATGGATACAGGAATTGTATGCTGTGAAGGCTATGATGATGAAATTATTACAAAATGTTTCAGACCTTATGACAATTTGACCATTGGTGTTACATTGAATGCAGATGGAAAGCTCGACAAAGAAGTTGTAGGCTCACTGGCAGATAGTCTCACAATGCTTTATGACAGTGAAAAGATTGCAGATATTATGAAAGAGCCATCACTTAAGATAGTGTCATTTACAATTACAGAAAAGGGATATTCACTGCGCAATGCCGCACATGAATTAGTTCCAGCAGTTGTAGATGATATGGCAAATGGTCCAGAAGGATGTAAGACTTTTATGGCACAGCTTGCTTCAATGTGTATTGGAAGAAAGAAAGCATGTGGAAAGCCACTGGCACTTGTCAGCATGGATAACTGCTCACACAATGGTGAGAAGTTACAGGCAGCAGTTATGGAAATTGCCGAGGCATGGCTTAAAAACGGCAAAATTGACAGTGAAGACTATGACTATCTAAAAAATGACATTGCCTTCCCATGGAGCATGATTGACAAAATTACACCACGTCCGCATCCATTAGTTGAAGAGCAGCTTAAAGCTGACGGACTTGAAGAAATCAGCCCATTTGTAACTACAAAACACACTTATACAGCCCCATTTGTAAATGCAGAAAAAACACAGTATCTTGTTATAGAAGACTGGTTCCCGAACGGCAGACCTCCTCTTGAAGATGCAGGTGTTATCATTACAGATAGGGATACTGTAAATAAAGTGGAAAAGATGAAAGTATGCACTTGCCTTAATCCACTTCACACATGCCTTGCAGTTTATGGCTGTCTTTTAGGATATACTTCAATCGCAGAAGAAATGAAAGATGAACAGCTTAGTAAATTTATTGATAAAATGAGTCATGAAGAGGGTATGCCATTTGTAGTTGACCCAGGTGTTATTGAGCCTGAGCAATTTTTACATGAAGTATTGACTGAACGTCTTCCAAATCCATTTATGCCAGATACTCCACAGCGTATTGCAACAGATACGTCACAGAAGTTGTCTATAAGATTTGGTGAAACAATCAAGGCGTATATCGCATCATCAGACCATAATGCAGCAGACCTTAAACTTATTCCACTTGTACAGGCTGGATGGCTTCGCTATCTTGCAGGAATAGATGATGAGGGCAATGCATTTGAAGTAAGCCCTGACCCACTGCTTTCTGCTATGCAGGAAAAACTTGGAGATATTAAGCTTGGAGATAATATAGATGAAGCAAAACTTCAGCCTATTTTATCAGATGCTTCTATCTTTGGAGTAAATCTGTATGAATGCGGATTAGCTGATAAAGTAATTGGATATTATCGTGAACTTATGGCAGGCAAAGGTTCTGTCCGTGAAACATTAAAGAAATATATACAATAATATAGGGCCTGGTGCGGCGTGCTGGCGTCTCACTGGGCTTAATCTAATTATAAATATGAGAAGGCAAATATAAGAGAGGGGACATAGACATGGATAACGGTTGTGCATATTGCATGGAAGGTGAGCTGGTTGCAAAATTTGGAATTAAAATTTGCGAGCTTGAGGCCAGCAAAGTCTATTTATTTAAAGAACAAAGTCATAAGGGAAGGGTTATTGTTGCTCATAAAAAGCATGTAGGGGACATGCAGGAGCTTACGGCAGAGGAAAGAAGTGTTTACTTTGAAGATGTGGCAAAGGTGGCAGGAGCGCTTAAGGCAGCATTTTCTCCTGATAAGATAAATTACGGTGCATATGGGGACACCGGACATCATCTGCATTTTCATCTTGTGCCAAAGTATGCTGACGAATATGAATGGGGCGGTGTTTTTGCTATGAATCCTGATAAAGTTTATTTGACAGACGAAGAATACAACAGTATAATTGCAGCAATAAAGAAAGAGTTAGAAAATTAGCAAAAACAAAGAGTGAAAAGTGGAGAATATTCAAAAAATTATGATATACTTGGTGAAATTGTAAAAGATATATGTTATAATAATGCTGTACAATATTTTGGGTTTTACTGAAAAGTACAAAAATTAAAGCTGTAGGAGGAGTTATTGGATGGACTTAAATTTAAAACCAGAGAAAGAGTGTAAATTTGATGCGGTATCACTTGGCGAAGTAATGCTAAGGTTTGACCCTGGCGAGGGAAGAATCCGCACTGCAAGAACTTTTCGTGTATGGGAAGGCGGTGGCGAGTACAATGTTATCCGTGGGCTGAAAAAATGCTTTAAACTGGATACAGCAGTTATTACTGCATTTGCGGATAATGAAGTTGGACTTCTCTTAGAAGACCTTATACAGCAGGGTGGTGTTAATACTTCCTTGATAAAATGGATGGCAACAGACGGAATTGGGCGTATCTGTAGGAATGGACTTAACTTTACAGAGCGTGGATTTGGAATTCGTGGTGCAGTAGGATGCTCTGACCGTGCTAATACAGCCATTGCAAAAGCTAAACCAGAAGATTTTGACTTTGAATATATTTTTGGAGAGTTAGGGGCACGTTGGCTGCATACAGGTGGTATTTATGCAGCACTGTCTGAGCAATCATGTGATACAGTACTTGAAGCTATAAAAACAGCTAAAAAGTATGGAACGATTGTATCATATGATTTAAACTATCGCCCATCTATGTGGAGTGCTATTGGTGGGCTTGAAAAGGCACAAGAAGTAAATAAGGAAATTGCAAAATATGTGGACGTCATGATTGGCAATGAGGAAGATTTTACTGCATGTCTTGGATTTGAAATTGAGGGCAATGATGAAAACTTAAAAACGCTGAATCTTGACGGTTACAAAAAAATGATTAATGAAGCCGCTAGAACATATCCAAACTTTAAGGCAGTTGCTACAACACTGCGCCAAGTGAAAACTGCTACAGTAAATGACTGGAGTGCAATCTGTTGGGCGGATGGTGAAATTTACAAGGCAAAGGATTATAACGGTCTGGAAATTATGGATCGTGTTGGAGGCGGTGATTCTTTTGCTTCTGGCTTAATCTATGGTCTTATGTCTACAGAAGATGCAGAGCTTGCAGTAAACTATGGTGCGGCACATGGTGCACTTGCAATGACAACACCTGGAGATACTACAATGGCAAGCAAAAAAGAAGTAGAGGCTATTATGGGTGGCGCTGGTGCGAGGGTACAGAGGTAAACGCCGCACAAAACATATAAATGGAGGGATAATAAAATGAGTGTAATGGAAAGCATGAAACAGTCAATTATCGTGCCAGTGGTAGTAATTGGCGATGTAAAGGATGCAGTTCCTACAGCAAAAGCACTGCTTGCAGGAGGTATTAATGTAATGGAGATTACTTTGCGTACCGATGCAGCAGTTGAAAGCATACGCACTGTTGCAAAAGAATGCCCAGATATGGTTGTAGGTGCTGGTACAGTATTAAATATTGACCAAGCTAAAGAAGTAGTGGATGCTGGTGCAAAATTTATCGTATCACCAGGTTTTGATGAAGAAACAGTAAAATGGTGCATAGACAATGATATCAATGTGACACCAGGATGCGTTACACCAACTGAAATTATGGCAGCACGTAAGCTTGGATTAAGAGTTTTAAAATTCTTCCCAGCAAATGTGTATGGAGGTTTAAATGCAATCAAAAATCTTTCAGCACCGTTTACAGATATACAATTTATTCCTACAGGCGGAGTAAGCACAGACAATATTGCAGAATTTGTGGCATCTCCAGCAATATTTGCAGTAGGAGGAAGCTGGGTATGCAAAGCAGCAGATATTGCACAGGGAAACTTTGACAAGATTACAGAACTGTGCAAAGAAGCACGCAAAAAGGCTGCTGCAAAATGAACAGAACCTCAGTCAGAATGGAGGCAGGATATGCAACATATAAATCCATTATTATGTAGTAATGAAAGTACAGATAAATTTATAACAATCGGCGAAATCATGCTGCGTTTGACACCTCCTAACTATGAAAAAATACGAATGGCATCAAGTTTTGAGGCAAGTTATGGCGGCAGTGAGGCAAATATTGCACTGGCACTTGCAAATCTTGGCATAGACAGTACGTTTTTTAGTGTTGTGCCAGACAACAGCCTTGGAAAAAGTGCAGTTCGTATGCTGCGCAGTAATGATGTACACTGTACACCTGTTATTTTAAGCACGCCAGAGCAGACACCAACACATCGTCTAGGAAGCTATTATCTGGAAACTGGTTATGGAATCCGTGCCAGCAAAGTTATCTATGACAGGAAAAACAGTGCAATGGCAGAATTTGATTTTAAAACAGTTGATTTGGATGGTCTTTTAGAAGGTTTTACATGGCTTCACCTTAGCGGTATCACACCAGCTCTTTCACAGAGCTGCCGTGACTTAACGCTTGATTGTTTAAAAATAGCAAAAGAAAAAGGCATTACTGTAAGTTTTGACGGGAATTTCAGAAGCAAGCTGTGGACATGGGAAGAAGCAAGGGACTTTTGTACAGAATGTCTTCCTTATGTAGATGTGTTGCTTGGAATTGAACCATACCACCTTTGGAAAGATGAAGAAGACCACAGCAAAGGTGATGTGAAGGATGGTATACCACTACAGCCAAGTTATGAGCAGCAGGATGAAATTTTCAATGTGTTTGCCACACGTTATCCGAACATAAAGTGTATTGCACGTCATGTAAGATATGCACACAGTGGTAGTGAAAACAGTCTGAAAGCATTTTTGTGGTATGAAAACCACACATTTGAGAGCAGGCAGTTTACATTTAACATATTAGACCGTGTGGGAGGCGGAGACGCATTTGCAAGTGGGCTGATATATGCAATGATGCATGGCTATAAACCTATGGATATGGCTAACTTTGCCGTTGCAAGCAGCGCAATTAAACATACAATACGTGGAGATGCCAATATTACAGACGATGCAAAAAGCATACAAAATCTTATGAATATGAATTATGATATAAGGCGTTAGAAAGAATTAGTGCACTTTAATGGATACAAATTCAAAATAAGCCTAGGTAAAGAAGCATTTACTTTCCGCAATGGCGTGAAGGTGTAGACGGAGATTTAAAGAAAACAACGGCTGGTTATCGGGTTCTTTCCAGATATCTTAACCGTTGTTTTTGTGCATGGAAAAGCTTATTTAGTAAAATGTTGTTCTGTATAGAAATCTGCAAAAAATTGAGGTATAATTTTAATACTATGAGTATTTTCAAAGCCTTGTCTATCTATGAAAAGCGTTAGCAGATTATCTGCTATGGATTGTTAAAGTATATTATTATATTTGTGGACAAGAAACAATATCTGCAACATTCTGAAACTCTTCTATTTCTTTATCTGTCAAAATCGTTCCTGCCATTAAAGATGCAAATCCTACAGAACTAACGACATTAAATTTACTGTGGTCACATAGTATATATGATTTTTTGCACTGTTCTAAAGCTGTCTTTTTTACTAATGCCTCATTGTCATCTGGGGTAAAAAGTTTACAAAAAATTATCTGGAAAAATTCTTGTCTGTTGTTTATGATATAAAAAATAATTTAATCTTTATCATTTTCAATTAACTCTTTAATCATTTGTTAGCTTTATTTACTTTCTTTCTCTATGCTAACAAATAAGTAGTTGTTAATTGTTAAATATTCTTCTATGGTATCAATTTCCTTATATGTTTTATTATATAGACGTATATTAAGTCAATATTATATTGTAATTTTTTATAAAA
>DESG01000030.1 GCA_002361175.1 Lachnoclostridium sp. UBA3320
AAAGGACACCACCGGAGTCGGCGATGCCATAGATGCGGTGAAAAAAATGTCCGCCATCCTTACGGTAATTTTAGCCGCACTTATTACTGTGCTTATGGTGCGTTCCTTTATCGCAAAGGAGCAGGCGGAGATCGCCCTTATGAAAGCCATAGGCATAAGAAACACCAAGATATACGAACAGTACACGTTAAGATTTTTTATTGCAGTAGCAGCGGCTGTCCTTATTGCGGAGCTTTTGGGTATGCCCCTTACAAAGCTTTGCTTTGACCCTATTTTCGGATCAATGGGTCTTGAAATGGGCGTAGAATATATGCAAAACCCCGTGGAGATATACGTGATATTCCCCGTTATCGCTCTTGCCGCCACAGTCGTCAGCGCATTTTTGACTTCACTCTACACCAAAAAAATCAAATCTTGCGATACGGCAAGTATTGAGTAAAAAAGGAGTTTATTATGAATATTTTAGAAGTAAAGAACCTCTGCAAAACCTACATAGTAAACAAACGTCAGAACAATGTCCTGAAAAATGTAAATTTCACCGTTTTCGAGGGCGAAATGACAGCAGTTATGGGACCCTCCGGTTCGGGCAAATCCACACTGCTTTACACCGTGTCTGGTATGGACGGCATTACATCGGGGGAAGTATTGTTCTGCGGAAAAAATATCACCACAATGGGAGAAAGAGAGCTTGCCGATCTGCGTCTTGATGAAATGGGATTTATCTTCCAGCAGATGTATATGCTGAAAAATCTCACCATTCTGGACAACATAATTCTCCCCGCAGCACAATCAAAAAAGAATACGGAGAGCCGCAGGCAGACCGATGAGCGCGGCAGAGCGCTTATGCGCAGGCTTGGCATTGGTGACGTGGGCGGCAACGACATCAACGAGGTGTCTGGTGGACAGCTTCAAAGGGCTTGTATCTGCCGCAGTATGATAAACGATCCCAAGATGATCTTTGCCGATGAGCCAACGGGCGCTCTCAACCGTTCAAGCTCCGATGAGGTAATGAACGAGCTGTTATCTCTCAACCGTGACGGTACTACAGTTATGTGCGTCACTCATGATCCAAAGGTAGCCGCCAAGTGTAGCAGGGTGCTGTATATCATGGACGGTGGTATCGTGGGTGAAAAGGAAATGGGACATTTTGACGGCAGCGGCAAGGAACTTCGTGACCGTGAAAGAGAACTGAATAACTGGCTTATAGAACAGGGCTGGTGATACTTGAAACAATACTTGCTTAGCACTATTTGGGGCGTGGGGTATAAGTTTGTATGAAAACTTACAAAAAACTGTGTATCGCAATGATGACCGTATTTCTTTTACTGATGGCGGTATTGAACACATTTCTCGTGGGATCAAAAGATAATAGTGAAGGTATTTATCGTGTTGAAGCCAGACGGCTTGCGGGTGAGATAGCGGAGACGGGTAGTTATGATCTTAAAAAATACCCACATATTACGGGTGTGTTTACAGGTGATGACATCTACCGTTCCGATGAGCATTATCTTATTATAGAAGTGGACGAAACGCTTTATCGTGTTGAATATACTATCGGGAACGGACAATATGGCATTGCGGCGGTAAACTGCGTATTAGGTGTGCTGTTTCTGTTGGTGACAGGTCTTTTGTATTATATCCACAGACATATCATTGCGCCTTTCGACAGAATGAGTAATGTTCCTAAGGAACTTGCTAAGGGCAATCTTGCCGTGCCGATATCCGAAGAAAAAAGCCGTTTTTTCGGCGAATTCACGTGGGGAGTTAACCTCTTGCGTGAGAGCATCGAAAACAGCCGCAAAAAAGAGATTACGATGCAAAAGGATAAAAAACTCCTACTTCTCTCCCTTTCTCATGACATAAAAACACCTTTGTCGGCTATCAAGCTCAATGCAAAGGCTCTTGCAAGGGGATTATACAAGGACGAAGACAAACGACGTGCTGTTGCTGAGAGTATTAATACCCGTGCAGATGAGATAGAGCGTTTTGTCAGCGAGATCACAAAGGCGGCAAGCGAGGACTTTATGAGCTTTGAAGTCACACAGGGGGAGGCTTTCTTAAGCGCTATCATCGCAAGAATAAAGGCGAGATATGCTCCCCAGCTTGCTATGTCGGGAACGAAGTTTGTGATTCAGAAATATGATGACTGCATTCTTTCCTGCGACCCCAACCGCCTTGCAGAGTGCCTGCAAAATTTGATTGAAAATGCGATTAAATACGGTGATGGCAAACGAATTGAGATTAGCTTTGATAAAATGGACGGATGTGAGCTTATCACGGTATCAAATACAGGCTGTACTCTTGAAGCGAAAGAACTGCCGCAGATATTCGAGAGCTTTCATCGTGGAAATAACGCAGATAGGGTGCAGGGCAACGGGCTTGGACTTTTCATATGCCGCAGGCTGATGGGGGTTATGAACGGAGAGGTATATGCTGATATTTGTGATGAATGCTTCTGCATAACGCTTGTTGTTAAAATGGCGTAAGGTTCTGTATACGTTACTACATCATAGAAGCCACAGGAAGTGTTCTTTAGGTTTGTTAAAGTTAGCATTTTTGAAGTATATATTTGTTTTGTATCCTTCATGTAAATTGCTTTCTATTTTTATTATTCCGTGGTGTGCTTCGATAATTTGCCGTACTAAAAGAAGTCCTAAACCATGACGGAGATCTAAGCGGTCATCGGTACTTTCCATGTAATGTGGCTTGTTTTTCAGTTCTTTTAACTTTTCAGTAGAAATACCAATACCATTATCCTGAACGGTTAAAAGCAGTTTGTTTTTTGTTATTTGCAATGACAAAATAATTGTGCAGCCTTTGGGATTGCTGTGAATACTGTTTTGAACTAGATTATTTACAGCTCGTGTAATTAATTTTGCATCACATTCTATCACACTGTTTTCAGAGTCAGGAGAAATATTTACATCTAAAGAATAAAAATCTGGCAGACCGCTATTTATCAGGTCTATAGCATAAGAACGCAACAGCTTCGAAAGCCGGATATTTTCTTTCTGCAAAGGCTGCATTTCATATTCAAGCTTTGATACGAGATTTAAATCCTGCACTAAATCTTTTATTTTGATACTTTGTCTGGATATAACAGCAGCCTGTTCCTTAATCTGGCTACTGGCATCTTTGTCATTAACAATTCTATTTGCATATCCCATAATCATGGATAATGGAGTACGAATATCGTGGGATACACCACTAATCCAATTTGCTCGTGCGGTATTTTGGCGACTAATAATATTGGATACTTTATTTATGCTGTCAGCTATTTCTGACAGTTCGCCGCTTACAGAAAGGTTTATGCTTTTTCCTTCTGACAAGGTTGCAATCGAAGAAATAATCGGTTCTGTATTTTTGCTGATTTGTGCTTTGGAATTTGAATAAGCAAAGAACAGAACAGCTAGGTCAAATACAATGATACCAAGAAAAAAAAGTGGGATTTTACGAACTGTATCAATAGGATAATAATTGCTGGTAATTTTCATATAGCTATTTTTGGGATAGCCAATAACTAATAAACCATTTTCATCACTCCATACAAATACAGGATAATTTTTCAAATACCCTTTGGAAAATATTGCAATATCCTGAATGGAATATTCAGTTGGAATTTCTTCTGGTAGATTAACAGTCCAATTGCAGGAGCCTTCTATATTCAGATACATTGCCCATAAAGAGTTGGTTATTAATATTTTTTCTGCTTCCTTTGTTATTCCATTGGAAGATGAAGCTGCTGCCACTTGCTTTAGCATATTCTGCGGAGAAGTACTTCCAAAGTTTTTTGATACTGCATTGTGAAATGTAAAAGCAAATGTAGTTATGTTTAATATAATGAGAGCTAAAATAAGCCCAATAAAAGACAGTAAGTGTTTTGAAATATATTTGCTAAATACTTTCATGGCTTCACTTCCTTGCATTTAATTTATAACCAAGTCCTTTAATGGTTATTAGTGATACAGGCTTTGAGGGATTAGTTTCAATTTTTTCTCGTATGCGTCGTATATGAGCATTCAGGCTATTTTCATATCCAAAAGGATTGTCGCCCCATAATGCTTCGCATAAGGCATCAATGCTTACAATTCTCCCTTCACTATGGGATAATGTTTCTAAAAGTGTATATTCTTTTGCAGTTAGAGAAACTATAATTCCGTTTTTATTGACTTCAGCACGACTGAAATCTATTGTACAGCCTTCCAATTCTAATAATGGAGAATCTGATTTATAACATCGGCGCAAAACTGCATAGACACGCAATAACAGTTCCTGTGGCAGAAAAGGTTTTACTATATAATCATCTGCCCCAAGACCTAAGCCTGCAAGTTTATCAGCCGTTTCATCTTTGGCTGTCAGAAATATAATTGGAATATTCGTAAATGTCCGTAATTTCTTCATAAGAGAAAATCCGTCCCCGTCTGGCAGCATGACATCAAGAATGGCAAGGTCAGGTTTTTCCTGCCTGACAAGAGAAAGTCCAATCTGGACAGTTCCCGCATCAATGATATTTAAAAATCCGTCATCTGACAGTATGTCAATTACTAATTTACGCAGTTCTTGCTCATCATCAACCAACAGAATTTTTTTTGTATGCAAAAATGATTGTTCCATTTATCTACACCTTTCAAAAATCAATCAATAACAACAATAATATTATAACATAGCAAAACGGTTTTATGAACTCTATGGCAAAAAAAGTAAGGTAAAAGTAAGGATACGAGAAAGTTAATGTCAGGTTGGTAATGTAAACTAAAGAAAAAAGAAAGGAGATTTTTTTATGGATTATATTATCACAACGGAGCAGCTGACAAAGAAATATAAAAATTTTATTTCAGTCAATAAGGTTTCCATACATATTCAAAAAGGCAGTATCTATGGCTTTCTTGGCCCTAATGGAGCAGGAAAATCTACTACAATGAAGATGTTGTTGGGGTTGACATCGCCTACGAGTGGAAGTTTCATGGTTGATGGAGGTCATTTTCCAGATGACCGAATCAGCATTTTAAAGAAAATAGGTTCTTTTATAGAATCTCCATTTTTTTATGCAAATCTCACAGGTCGGGAAAACCTTGATATTATTCGCAAAATTTTGGAGTTGCCAGAAAATGCAGTGAATGATGCATTGGAATTAGTCGGTTTGGCAGAGTTTGGTAATCAGCTTGCCAAAAAATATTCATTAGGCATGAAACAGCGTCTTGGGCTTGCGGGTGCTTTGCTTGGACGTCCGCCAATTTTGATTTTAGACGAACCTACAAATGGTCTTGATCCTTCTGGTATTCATGAAATCCGCAATCTGATAAAGTCATTGCCGAGCCTTTATGATTGTACCGTCCTGATATCTTCCCATATGTTATCAGAAATAGAATTGATTGCAGATGACATTGGAATTCTTAATCATGGTCGGCTGCTGTTCGAGGGAAGTCTTGATGAGCTTAGGCAGAATGCAGTACAGGCAGGTTTTGCAGCGGATAATAAGAGTAATTCTGCTAATTTGGAAGATATGTTCCTTTCCATGATTAATAAGGATAACACAGCCAGAAAGCAGAGGGTCAGGTTATGAATACACTTATCATTGAACTTAGGAAAGAAAAAAGGACTGGTGTTATTCCATTGTTGTTATCAGTTGGTGTTTTGGGAGCAGCCTATGTGTTTGTTAATTTTAGTGTGCGCAAGGATACATTACTAAACCTTCCGTTAGATCCGATGGATGTTCTTTTAACACAGCTTTATGGAATGATTATGGTTCTGAATATGTTTGGTATTGTTATAGCCGCTTGTATGGTTTATAATATGGAATTTAAAGGAACTGCAATCAAAAAGATGTATATGCTGCCAATTAGTATTCCTAAAATGTATCTATGTAAATTTCTTATTTTAACAGTGTTACTTTTAATAGCGATTGTGTTACAGAATTTAGCTTTGTTAAAAATCGGTATCAGTGACTTGCCGACAGGTACTTTTGAGATGGATACTTTGCTTATATTTACAGCATATTCTTTTATTACTTCTATGCCGACATTATCTTTTATGGTTTTAGTTTCCTCACGTTCCCCAAATATGTGGGTGCTTCTTGGAATAGGAGTTGCTGGATTCCTAAGCGGAATGGCTTTAGCAAGTTCAAATGTCAGTTTACTATTGGTTCACCCATTCGTTATAATGCTAAAGCCTGCGGTTGCCATGAACGCACAGCCTGACATTGAAATAGTTATTATATCTATGGCAGAAACATTTTTATTTTTAGGAATGGGTTTGTGGATGGCAAAAAAGTTACGTTATGAATAGGAGGGATTTGTATGAATTTTTTTGATTTATTGAAGATTGAATTTAAAAAGGTAAAGCGGTCTAAAATCGTTCCTTTGATATTTATTGCTCCGTTGTTGGTAGTAATATCAGGGGTTGCTAACTTAAGCAGGTACTTTTCACCAGAATATACAAATGCGTGGTCTGCAATGTTTATACAGAGTGCATTAGTCTATGCTTATTATCTATTGCCATTTTCTATGATTGTTGTATGTGTGATGATCACAGGGCGTGAAACACAGCATAATGGTATTTTGAAGATGCTGGCATTGCCAGTTAGCCGTTATGCCTTGTCTTTGGCAAAATTTGGTGTTTTGATGTTTTATCTGTTTATGGAAATGGTTGTTTTCCTCGTTGTGTTTTTGATTACTGGTATCGTTGCTACACAC
Organism: Lachnoclostridium sp. UBA3320; assembly: GCA_002361175.1. Lineage (GTDB taxonomy): Bacteria > Bacillota > Clostridia > Lachnospirales > Lachnospiraceae > Butyribacter. Next base: position 6,693 of record DESG01000030.1, read on the forward strand.
ATAGCAGGAATTACAGAATCTTTACCACTGTTTTATCTTGTAAAGTGGTGTGCAAGATTATTCCTTACGATGCTGCCATGTATAGCAACTATGTGGGCAATTACAGTATTGTTTGAAAAAACATTGTTATCTGTAGGGCTTAACCTATTTTTTGTTATTCCTGGCATTTTAATAGCCAATACTCCGCTCTGGATTGTATATCCTTACTGTTACAGTGGTTATTTGGTATCTTGTTCGTTACATGATTTTACTGCAGAAGGTACAAGTACAGCATTTTCAGTATTTCCATTTTTGCCATGTGCAATAGTAGTTTTTATATTAGCTCTTTCATTGGCTGTTAAAAAATTTGGTAAAAAAGAAATGAGGTAAACTATGGAAAAGAAAAACTGAAAGGGAAAAATTTACAGCAGTATTCGCTTTTGGAAATGTACTTTTCCACAAAAAAGGTATATAAAAGTTGACATTGTTCCTTAAAACTGCTATAATTAAACTCTAAGTTTAATTAAAAGGAGGCAAACAATGGCACGAAGAAAAAAAGAGCCGAAAAGTATACATCGAGAAAAAATTGCTTCTGCTGCATCAGTATTGTTTATGGATAGAGGTATTGCAGCTACATCTATGGACGATATAGCAAAAGCAGCTGGATATAGCAAAGCAACTTTATATGTGTATTTTGAGAACAAAGAGGAAATTGTTGGTATCTTAGTGCTAGATAGCATGAAAAAACTTTATAATTACATCGTTTCTGCGCTAGAGCAACAAGAAACTACAAAAGAACAATACAATTTCATTTGCCGTGGATTGGTTAAGTATCAAGAAGAATTTCCATTCTACTTCAAAATAGTATTAGATAAAATCAATATTGATTTTGAAAGCCACAATTATCTTCCAGAAGAAAAGGAAACTTATCAAATAGGGGAAGAA
>DESG01000141.1:0-10291 GCA_002361175.1 Lachnoclostridium sp. UBA3320
AGCCAAAGCATAGTTCTTTGGTTTTTCTGTTATTAAGATAAATCTTGCTTTCTGTTCGTTATGGTACTTGTATGTACTATGATATTGTAAATGGAGTGATTAACCATTTCAGCAGAAGGATGTGTCATTTCATCCAGGGCTGGTCTTACCAACGGCAGATTGATGACTGCGGCATAAACCGGCTGTCATTTCGCAGGCAGCCTTTATAATAAGTCTATGCTGTAAGACTACAATTTAAAGCGGCTGGCAGTGNNATTTCCAAAAGACTAATTGAAGTAATTTAAAAAAGTGCTTGCAACAAATGGAAGTTTATGATAGACTAACAGATGGACTTTATGAAAGGGGGTTATTGCTGTGAAAGTAAGGTCTTCAGTAAAACCAATTTGCGATAAATGTAAGGTCATCAAAAGAAAAGGGAAAATCAGAGTTATCTGTGAAAACCCTAGACACAAACAGAGACAAGGCTAATTAGAAAACGGAAGCCAAAGTATAGACTTTGGTTTTTCTGTTGTTAAGATAGATACTTGCTTTCTGTTCGTTATAGTACTTTTGTACTGTGATATTGTAGATGGAGTGATTAACCATTTCAGTAAAAGAATATGTCTTTTTATTCTTTGCTGGTCTTACAATTTAAAGCGGCTGGCAGTGTATAACACTGTAATCATTTATTATAACTTATTAACTTTTAGAAAATAACGGAGGTGTAAAGTATACATGGCACGTATTAGTGGTGTAGATTTACCAAGAGATAAGCGTGTTGAAATCGGTCTTACTTATATTTATGGTATCGGCAGGGCTAGTTCTAACCGCATTTTAGCAGAAGCTAAAGTCAATCCTGACACACGTGTAAAGGATCTTACGGATGAAGAAGTCTCACGTATTCGTGATGTCATTGATGCCACACAGACAGTTGAGGGCGATTTGCGCAGGGAAGTTGCATTAAACATTAAAAGGCTTCAAGAAATTGGATGTTACAGAGGTATTCGTCATAGGAAAGGTCTTCCAGTTCGTGGACAGAAGACAAAGACAAATGCAAGGACTCGCAAAGGACCAAAGCGCACTGTCGCAAATAAGAAGAAATAACAAATCTAATTAGGAGGGTTTGACAATGGCTAAACAGGCAGTTAAAAAGGCAAGCAAGAAGCGTGTCAGGAAGAATGTCGGACATGGACAGGCACATATTCAGTCTTCCTTTAATAATACAATAGTTACGCTTACAGATTCCGAAGGAAATGCAATTTCTTGGGCAAGTGCAGGCGGATTAGGTTTTAGGGGTTCTAAAAAGTCAACCCCATATGCAGCACAGATGGCAGCAGAGACAGCAGCAAAAGCAGCTTTACCACATGGTTTAACTTCTGTAGACGTTATGGTTAAAGGGCCAGGTTCAGGACGTGAAGCAGCAATACGTGCATTACAGGCATGTGGAATTGATGTTACAAGTATTAGAGACGTAACACCTGTACCACACAATGGATGCAGACCGCCAAAGCGTCGTCGTGTATAGTGCAGAATTAAAAAATTGATAAATGTATAGATATTTATTATAGGAGGAAAAAAGATGGCAAGAGATATGACGCCAGTGCTCAAAAGATGCAGAAGTCTTGGGATTGACCCTATATTTATGGGAATTGACAAGAAATCTAACAGAAATGCCAGAACAGGCAGAAAACAGAGTGACTATGGTCTTCAGTTAAAAGAAAAGCAGAAGGCTAAATTTATATATGGAGTATTAGAAAAACCTTTTAGAAATAATTTTGCTAAGGCACAGAAGCTTAAATATGGCACAACTGGCGAAAACCTTATGATTCTTCTTGAGCTTAGACTTGACAATGTAATTTATAGATTGGGTTATGGGCGTACAAGAAAAGAAGCAAGGCAGATAGTAGGTCATAAGCATGTACTTGTAAATGGCAAATGTGTAACAATCCCTTCATATGAAGTGAAACCAGGGGATGTTATTCAAATTAAAGAAAAGCACAAAAGTAAACAAAGATATAAGGATATTCTTGAAGTGACAGGAGGAAGAATAGTTCCTGAGTGGCTTGAACCTGACCATGAAAATCTTTCTGGTGTTGTAAAGGAAGTTCCGACAAGAGAGCAAATAGATGTTCCTGTTAATGAAGTGCTTATTGTCGAGTTATATTCTAAGTAATATTAACCAGTAATTATGTAAGCATAACACCCAAAAGGAGGTACTTGGAGTGCTTGATTTTAAAGAACCAAATATTAAGATTACTGAAATTTCAGAAGATAAGAGATATGGACGTTTTGTTGTAGAACCTCTGGAAAGAGGATATGGTACGACTTTGGGTAATTCTCTTAGAAGAATTATGCTTTCATCATTGCCGGGTACGGCTGTCAGCCATATTAAGATTGATGGCGTAGTTCACGAATTTGCTGCAATTCCTGGAGTTAAAGAAGATGTAACAGAGATTATAATGAATATTAAAAACCTTGCTATTAAAAATAATAGTGAGTTTGATGAAGTCAAAACTGCCTATGTAGAAGCTTCTGGAGAAGGAGTTGTTACTGCGGCTGATATACAAGTTGATTCAGATATTGAGATTATGAATCCTGATCAGGTTATTGCTACGCTTAGCGGTGGTCCTGACTGCAAGCTTTATATTGAGATGACTATTGTAAATAATCGTGGCTATATAAGCTCAGAGAAGAATAAAAGAGAAGATTTGCCGCTTAATGTTATTGCAATCGATTCTATCTTTACTCCAGTAGAGAGAGTGAACATCAAGATTGAAAATACCCGTGTTGGCCAAATTACTGATTATGACAAGCTGACATTAGACGTATATACAAATGGCACTATTGAACCAAGCGATGCAGTAAGCCTTGCCGCAAAGGTTCTTAGTGACCATTTGAAATCCTTTATAAATCTTTCAGATAAGACGTCAAGTATTCCTGTTATGGCTGAGAAAGAGGAAAATGACAAGGATAAAGTCCTTGAGATGAATATTGATGAGCTTGAGTTATCAGTCCGCTCATATAACTGCCTTAAGAGAGCTGGTATTAATACAGTTGAGGAACTTTGCAACCGCACATCTGAGGATATGATGAAGGTAAGAAATCTTGGACGTAAGTCTTTAGAAGAAGTATTAGCTAAGTTAAAAGAATTAGGTCTTTCGCTTAACTTAGGCGATGAGAATTAGGAGGTAAATAAGCAAATGGCAGGCTATAGAAAACTTGGAAGGACTTCCAGCCAGAGAAAAGCATTGCTGCGCAATCAAGTGACCAATCTTTTGTATCATGGCAAAATTGTCACAACTGAAGCAAAAGCAAAGGAAATCCGTAAGATAGCAGAAAAAATAATTGCTTTAGGCATCAAAGAATGTAATAATTATGATGTAGTTAAAGTAACTGCTAAAGTTCCACGCAAAGACAGTGATGGAAAAAGAGTTAAAGAAGTCGTAGAGGGCAAGAAAGTTACTGTATTTGACGAAGTTGAAAAAGAAATTAAAAAAGACCAACCTTCAAGGCTTCATGCAAGAAAGCAGATGAACAAAACTCTTTATAAAGTTACAGAAGTGCCAAAAGAAGTTAAAGGGCGTAGGAAAAATACAAAGACTATAGATGTGACAGCTAAAGTTTTAGACGAGATAGGACCAAAATATGCTCAGCGTAATGGCAATGGTGGTTATACACGTATTGTAAAAATTGGTCCTCGCAAAGGTGATGCTGCAATGCAGGTATTGATTGAGTTAGTATAGTTTTTAATTTTTATAAAGTATGGGGATGCCATTTCTTAGGAAATAGTGTCCCTTTAATACTTTATAGTATGAATGGAGTTTTGAAAATGATACCATTTATAAAAGCAGAAAGTCTTGTACATGAATATTCAAGGCGTGACGAAGAAGGCAATATTACAGGTATAAACAGAGCACTTGATGGCATTGATATAGAAGTAAAAGCAGGAGATTTTATTGCAGTCCTTGGAGCTAATGGTTCAGGAAAATCAACATTTGCAAAGCATTTAAATGCTCTGTTAGTTCCAACAGAAGGTACTTTATATGTTGATGGAAAAGACACATCTGACCATATCAATGATTTGGCAGTAAGACAGTCGGCAGGAATGGTATTTCAAAATCCAGATAATCAGATTATTGCAAATATAGTTGAAGAAGATGTTGGGTTTGGCCCTGAAAATATGGGTGTACCAACTGAAGAAATCTGGAAGCGTGTAGAAGAAAGTCTTAAAAATGTTGGTATGTACGAATACAGGAAAGAATCTCCTAATCACCTCTCGGGCGGTCAGAAACAGCGTGTTGCTATTGCAGGTATAATGGCGATGAAACCAAAGTGTATTATACTTGATGAACCTACTGCCATGCTTGACCCAAAAGGCAGAGAATCTGTTATTAAAACTGTAAAAGAACTGAATATACATGAAAATATTACAATAATACTTATAACTCATTATATGGAAGAAGTCACAGCAGCAGATTATGTATATGTGATGGCAGATGGACAGATAAAAATGCAGGGAACACCACGTCAAGTATTTGCGAGAAGTGAAGAACTTATAAAATATAAACTTACGATACCAGAAGTGACAAAAATTGCCTTAGCACTTATTAAAAAAGGTGTAAAGATTCCCAAAGATATTTTATATGTGGAAGAACTTACAGATATTTTATTAAAGTTAAAAGCCAGACAATAAGGAAAGAGTGGAGTATATGTCTATAAAATTACAAGATGTAAATTATATATATGGCATAGGTACAGGACAAGAAAAACATGCTTTGAAAAATATTAATTTAGAAATAAATGATGGTGAATTTATAGGACTTGCAGGACATACAGGTTCAGGAAAGTCAACGCTTGTGCAGCTTTTAAATGGACTTATACGTGCATCAAGTGGAACAATATATTATAATGGACAAAATATTTATGATAAATTATATAATATGCGAAGTCTTAGAAGTAAAGTTGGACTGGTTTTTCAATATCCCGAGCATCAGCTTTTTGAAACTACTGTCGTAAATGATGTACAGTTTGGTCCTAAAAACCTTGGACTGCCACAACTTGAAATTGAACTGCGTTCTTTTAAGGCACTTAAAATGGTAGGCATAGGTGATGACTTACTTGATGTTTCCCCATTTGCACTGTCAGGCGGACAAAAAAGACGTGTTGCTATTGCAGGTATACTTGCTATGAAGCCAGAAGTCCTTGTACTAGATGAGCCTGTTGCAGGGCTTGACCCAGCTGGCAGAGATGAAATACTTGGACTACTTAAAAAACTCCATAATGAAAATAATATAACTGTAATACTAGTTTCACATAGCATGGAGGATATCGCCAAATATGTGGACAGAATGCTTGTTATGAACAGAGGAGAGATTGTGCTTGATGGAAAACCTTCAAAAATATTCTGTTTTGAAAAAGAACTTGAGAAAATAGGACTTGGAGTGCCAGAAACTGTAAAAGTAATACACAGGTTACAAGATGCAGGAGCAAATATTATAGGCGAACCAATTACAACAGAAGAAAGTTCAGAAGCAATTTATAGATGGCTAGTGTGATGAAATGGAGATTTAACCTATGTTACGTGATATAACAATCGGACAATATTATCAGGCAGAATCTGTTATCCATAGATTAGACCCACGTGTTAAAGTGATAGCAACTTTTATCTATATAATTTCACTTTTTTGTTTTAATCAATTAAGTGGTTACATAATAGCAGCATTTTTTTTCTATTGCATAGTCAAACTTTCAAAAGTGCCATTTAAATTTATAACAAGAGGTATTAAGCCTATTATATTTATGCTTATTTTTACGGCAGCACTTAATCTTTTATGGACATCTGGTGAACACGTACTTATACAGTATGGTTTTATTACAATAACATCTGAAGGTGTAAAGAAGATGGTCTTTATGGCACTTAGGCTTATTTTCCTTATAATAGGCTCTTCGCTTATGACACTTACTACTACCCCTAATCAACTTACTGATGCTATAGAAAATCTTTTTAAGCCTCTTAATAAACTAAAAGTACCTGTACATGAACTGGCAATGATGATGTCAATAGCTCTTCGCTTTATACCTATTCTTGTTGAAGAAACAGACAAAATTATGAAAGCACAGCTTGCAAGAGGAGCAGACTTTGAATCGGGAAATATTATTCAAAGAGTAAAAAATATGATTCCTATTTTTATTCCATTATTTGTATCTGCTGCAAGGCGTGCAAGCGACCTAGCTCTTGCGATGGATGCAAGATGTTATCATGGCGGAGAAGGACGAACTAAAATGAAACCACTAAAATATAAAAGACAGGATATACTAGCATATTTTGTAATGTTTTGTTATATATGTGTAATTGTGGTAACAGGAAAAATTCTGCCAGTTTGATGGAGGAAATATGAAACGTGTAAAACTTACAGTAGCATATGATGGCACTAATTATCATGGATGGCAAGTGCAAAATAAAGCTGTTACTATAGAGGGAGAATTAAATAAAGCATTGTCATCTATTACAGGTGAAGAAATAAAGGTTATAGGGGCAAGCCGCACAGATGCAGGAGTACACGCACTTGGCAATGTAGCTGTGTTTGACACATATTCACATATGCCAGCCGAAAAATTTTTATATGCCTTAAACCAAAAGCTTCCAGAGGATATAGTAATACAAATTTCAGAAGAAGTATCAACAGATTTTCATCCTCGCCACTGTGACTGTCGTAAAACATATGAATATACGATACTTAACAGGAAAGTTCCACTGCCAGAGTATCGCAATAGTGCTTATTTTTACTATGGCAGTCTTGATATAGAAAATATGCAAAAGGCGTGCAAAGCATTTATAGGAGAGCATGACTTTGCTAGCTTCTGCTCATCAGGTGCACAAGTACAGTCAACTATAAGGACTATATATAATCTTGAAATCTTAGAACATGCAACTAGTGGTGGAAATATTATTACAATATGTGTACAGGGCAATGGATTCTTATATAATATGGTAAGAATAATAGCTGGTACACTTTTAGAAGTAGGAAAAGGAAAGATAAATCCATTAGATATAGAAGAAATAATTGCTTCATGTGATAGGTCAAGAGCTGGTGCTACAGCTCCTGCAAGAGGATTAAAACTTATAGAGATTGTATATCAGGTAAAATAAAGAATAAATGCGGAATGTGGGACTTGAACCCACACGCCACTAGGACACAAGAACCTAAATCTTGCCCGTCTGCCAATTCCGGCAATTCCGCAGAACCGCCGCCAGTAATATATATCTGGCGGCTTTATTACTTACTAAGCTAGTTTAACATTAAACGGAGTTTATGTCAATTAAAAATTTTTAATTTCAGTAAAATGATTGACAAAATTACTGTAAAAATATAAAACAAGCTCATATTGAAAAAGAGCAGATTAAAAAAATCTGTATATAACAAGTTTTGCTGAACTTATGAATTATTTACTAGGATATAATTTGGAAAATATTAATGCTATTAAACAAAATGCTGAGGGTATAGATTTAATTGATAATAAAAATAAAATTATTGTTCAAGTATCTGCAACATGTTCTAAACAAAAAATTGAAGGGTCTTTATCTAAAAAAATTTATAAAGATTATTTGGGATTTTCTTTTAAGTTTGTTGCCATTTCAGGGAGTGCTGGTAAATTGAAATCTCAAACATTTAGTAATCCATATAGAATCAATTTTTTGCCAATGAATGATATATATGATATTAAGTCACTGCTAAATATTGTATTGAATATGAATATTAAAAATCAAAGAACATTGTATGAATTTATAAAAGATGAACTAGGAAATTCAGTAGATATGGTTAAGGTAAATACTAATTTAGCATCTATTATCAATATATTATCACAAGATAATTTAGCCGATGTAATTGATTCTCCTGAAATAAATTCGTTTGAAATTTGAATAAACCTCAAGCAAATTTTTAGATTATCTTTTCATATCTCGGCAAATGGCGATAAGTCTTGGATTTTAAGGCTTTTTCGCCATTTGTCTTATCGGAAGATACTTGGCATATCTTTGTGCCTCTCGGCATAATTTTGAATCCAAAAGTAGTACGGCGGTAGTAAAAACACCGATTTGGCTATGCCGCCAAACGCTCCATTTCTGCCTTTGCGGAATCGTAAGTTGCATGGGCATAATAGTTCAGCGTCATCGTGATGTTGGCGTGTCCCATGATATACTGCAACGCCTTGGGATTCATGCCTGCATTGGCTAACCGTGTGCAGAATGTGTGTCTGAGGATATGGGGCGTAATGTTCGGAAGCTGCTCTTTGTTCTGCTTGTTGTACTTCTTCACAAGCCCTTTCAGCATACTGTCATAGTTGGCTGATACCTTGGGCATCCCGTCATTTTTGAGGAATAGGAAATTTTTATATCCCTCTACGCTGAACGGTACGGCATTGCTCCGATTCTTCAGCACACGCTTCAATGCTTGGCAGACTTCCTCGGTCATGGGAATCTGCCGTATGCCGTTCTTGGTCTTAGGTGTTTCGATATAGTAGCCGATGTCGGCATCACGCAGAAGCTGATGGTCTACATTGATTTGGCGGTTTTTGAAATCCAGAGCTGTGGTCAGACCGCAGAACTCAGAAATTCTAAGCCCCGTACCGAGCAGGATAATCACCTCGTCACGGTATTTCTTATACACCGCATCCTGTTCCATAAAGGCTAACAGGCTTTCTTCCTGCTTCGGCGTTAATGCCGCCTTTCTCTCCCTGTCGTTCTCAATGACAGTATCAAGGGCGAAGTTAAAAGGATTTTTGCGGATACAGTCATCCTCAATGGCGGTGTAGAAAGCAGCCTTTAGGGAACGCTTGAAATTGCTGATGGTCTGGAAAGCAAAGCCTTTCTCGCTCATCCGTATCACCCATTCTTTTGCGTCCGACTGTTTCACGGCATCAATGCTTTTTATGCCGAAAGGGTCATCCTGCAATAAGCCCATGAGATAGTCACGCCCTTTTTTCGTGCCGTGCTTTACATTCTTCCTAAGACCGTTCTGCTTTGCGTAGAGTTGGCATACCGTCATTTTCTTGCCGATTGTGTCAATGCCGTCCTCCAAATCCCTGCTGATTTCCTTTACCTTGTCCCGAAGTGCAGGTACATCACGCTTGCCCGCAGGGGTCTTGTCCGTGGCTACCAGTTTCCATGAGTAGACAAACTGCGGCTTGCCGAATGCGTCTACATATTTATATGCGTATCTTCCGTCTTTTCTCTGGCTCTCTCCAGTCCTTAGTATCCGTCCTTTATTGTCACGTCTTTTTTCTGACATAGTGTGAAGCTCCTTTCCGTTCTGGAACGAGCCTTGATACGACATACCTCTATTATACCGATATTTCGGCTCGCTGCAACTATATGACCTCCATTGAATCAATCATTTTTTCAAACTGCTTCCGCTTAATCTGCACACGGTTTCCGTTCATTATCAGCCAGTTAGTGTTGGGGTGTTCATCTGCCAACTGGCGTAATTTCTTTTCCCCGATGCGGAAATACTTTGCGGCTTCCTCGATGGTGAGGGTGTATTTCTCCCAGATGGGAACATCTGCGTAGTTCATAAAACCTCCTGTCAAAAAAATAAGCCTGTGCAGAATAAGCACAAGCATCACTTAAAGTTACTTTTTCGTTGTTACGCCATCCCTATCAAATCTATGCTGACGGCAAGGGAGTGGTTGAGCTTCGGCATTATGCTTTCGGGAAGCCTGCCGATATAATTTTCCAACCGCCGCTTATCTATGGTGCGGATTTGCTCGGCAAGGATTAAGGAGTTTTTGTCAAGCCCCTCAAAGCTGTTTACCTCGGTATGTGTGGGCAGCTTTGCCTTTGTATGCACTCGGCTTGTGATTGGAACGATGATAACTGTCGGGCTGTGCGTATTACCTATATCATTGGAAATGATAAGTACGGGTCGCCTGCCGCTCTGTTCCGAGCCGACAACGGGATTTAAGTCTGCGTAGAAAATGTCCCCACACTTGATAGTCCTTTCCATTATGTGTTTGACCTCCTATCTGGATTTTAGGCAGGAGCTTCCTGCCTATGTAGCCGCCAGATGCAAGGAAGTATTTAAGGTCGGGAGAGCATAAAACAAAGCCCTGTTTCCATTGACCGCCTTGTATCTGGCTTGATATGATAGGAGCATTTCTATTTGTCCTCGACACCCCGAAACGCTATGGGAAGTCGCCAAACGGTCAGCAGCGAACTGACGCCACGGGAGTTTCACCCCAACTGTCGGTCTGACAGAGCCGCCCTCATTGCCTGCGGCGGATTGATTACCGCTCGGACTGTGACTGGACGGGAGTA
>DESG01000141.1:10622-10830 GCA_002361175.1 Lachnoclostridium sp. UBA3320
GGCGAAATCGGGAGCTGCCCGATATTTTGAGTCGGTAAGATAGGCTCACCACCTTTCTGTCGCTCGCTGCCATTCGGCAGGTCTTGGCGTACCGCTGCACACGCTTATGCTCATCACAATCACAAAGAGGAAGTGCTTGGCGAATGGGTATTCGGTTGTCAAGGAACTGTCCCCGTTTTCGCCACACAAAGGAAAATGGGGCGAAGGC
>DESG01000136.1:0-6726 GCA_002361175.1 Lachnoclostridium sp. UBA3320
GGTCCACGTATTCCTGTATGAGTAAATAATACAAGATAAATTGCCATAATTCTTAATATATCAAGATAAATTTTTCTATTAAAATTATTTTTACTAGAATATAGCTCCATTAATTTATCTCCTGTAATTTTTAGGAAGTATACTTACTTGATTATTCCCCTTTTAAATACGCATGCCAGATAAATTTCCAATTTGTATGCCAATATCTACTAAACAATCTAAATGGTTCTTGTTTTAATCTGTAAAACCACTCCAAGTTACTCTTCTGCATCCATTCAGGAGCACGTTTAATATTACCAGCTAAATAATCAAATCCAGCACCTACTCCTACTATAAATCCATTTACTTTTCCATAGTGAGCAGCCATCCATTTTTCTTGTTTTGGAGCTCCAAGTCCAACCCAAAGAAAGTCAGGTTTTGTTTTATTTATTTTTTCTATTATCTCTTTATCTTCTTCAAAACTTATATTTCTAAAAGGTGGGCTATACATGCCAACTATTTTAATACCTGGATAGTTCTTTTTAAGTACTTCTTTTAGCTTATTTAATGTTTCTGTAGTAGAACCATAAAAAAAATGACGGTAATCATTTTCTACAGAAATTTTCATAATTTCTTCCATATATGAAGGACCTGTAATTCGCTGCATATTAACAAACCCACGTTTGCGTCCAACAGAAGAAAGTGGACCTCCATCTGGAATAGCCATAATACCACCATTTTGTACTGCTCTATATTCTGGATCTTCAAATGCAGTAACAGTAGTATGAACATTAGAAACACACATATAATTCCCTGAAAGAGCATTGATATTCTGTTTTGTATATCTTAAAAGCCAATCCATATTTATAGCAGCTATATTTACACCCATTATAGGGCATATCGGAATTTTAGTTTTATCAAGCGTTTTACTTTTTATATCCAATTATCCAATCCCCTTCATAAACCCATCATTCACCACTAACCACAATCCATACCTTTCACATGCAGTATTTGCATCCATTCCCATTACACATGCCACGTTATATACATCTCCACCTGCATGTAAACCCATCACAGCAAAAGTATCTCTTAGCATTTGACATGTCAAATTGGAAATTCCAACCTGTTCTCCTATTGTTTTTATTCGACGCTGTAGTGTTTTAGCATCTGGTGGTAATAATTGTGCATCTGTTTCTACTTCAGGAATTTTTGCAGAAACCATATTTGTTTTATCTTTTTTCTTTTCTATTTCTGCCACATATCTTTCATCTGTTGGATTTTTCATTATTTTTATTGCATTCAACAAAGCACTTATTTTTTCTGGCATTATAAAATCTCTGCATGAAGATTCTGGAAGTTGATACTCTATAATGGTTGTTTTCTTGCTTTTACCACTATTAATCATACTGCTGTTTTTGCTATTGTTGCTTTTATTGGTTTTATTTTGTGTACGCATTAATTTCCTGCGGATATGGATTTTATCTCTCTTTATGTCGATATCTTTCCATTTAAGACCACAAAGTTCTGATAAACTAATACCTGTATACAGTGGCAGCATTATTTGCACCTGAAAATCTAGTTCTTGTTGTTCTATCACATGTACCAAACGTATTACTTCAAGCTCTGTCAGTGGCATAGCATACTTTTTACTCTGTATTTTATACTCTGACTTTCCAAAATAAATCTCAGGCACAAGATGTTTTTCTGCACCATAGCGAAACATATCACGCATCATACTATCCACGAAATAAACCATATATTGTGACAGAGGCTCTTTCTGGCTATGACCTGCTCTAAGAAGTGCAAGCATCGCAGACAAGGCAGTTTTATCAAAAACAATAGCTCTCATATTGCCTACATATGGCAATATATATTGTTCTACATAGTTATGATAGCGTGTATAGACAGATGCTTTTAATATGTCTTTAATATCAAGAAGCCATCTTTCTGCTAAGTCTTTTACAAGAAATGGCCCTTCTTGTTCATAAAATGGGTGCTTGACGTGTATTCCTTTGTTAAGCTTGTCTAGCTGTAATCTAGCGTAAACATCTTCTGTTCTTTTAGACATATGTTTCACTTCTTTCTTTCACAATTTTTTAAAAATTGTGTAATGTGCAGTACATTTGAGATAATAACACAAATTGAATTACTTTTCAAGATGTTTTAGATAATTTTTTTATTTTTCCGAAAACAATTTTTTACATATTACGATATATTTGGAGATAAAGCAAGAGCATGTCTAAAAATCATTTATGTAAATTAAAACATATGTTACAAAAATAACTTTTAAACATGCCCTGCGTATTTTTTCTATATTAGAAATTTTTTAGATTGTTTTTTAAATTGTATTTATTGCAAATATACATGTATTAGTATCTAACTCAACTTTCCCACCAACAAATCTGACATAAATGCTTGAATTTTCAAGTAAAAAATGCAAGAAACTTCAATTAGTCTTTTCACCACTTTGCATAGTAACAAGCATAATAAAAGGCTGGGAATTGTTCCTTTGTTTTGTCGGCATCAGATTAAACACGCCTTATAGAGAGAGCTGTCCCATATGCAATGCAGCCAAAAAGAAGCCGCCATATAGACAACTTCTTTTCTGGTCTTATTCTTTATAATGCCCTTTGCATGATATGATTTTTATGTTTTGGAGTTCATCAATTGCATAGACAAGCCTGTTTGAATCATCTATACGTCGGGAATATGCACCCTTGCGATATTTCAGCTTTTCAGGCTTACCAGTTCCTTTCATTGCGCCGTTTCTCTTTATATCATCCAGCAAGGCATTTATCCGCTTCAATGTTTTCTGGTCTTGAGTTTCCCAGTATTTGTACTGCTCCCAGCTATCGCCGTAAAAAGTAAAATCATTCATGCTCCATCGCCCTTAGTTCTTCCATGGTTTTTGTTATCCCTTTGCTGCCACTGTCGATTTCCTTAAATCCTCGGTCGAGCATTTCCAGATATTCAGCGTTATGTTTTGCCTTTGCCAATTCCTCATAAGTTTTATAGTTTTGCATAGATATAATTACGATATCCTGTGAATTGTCAAAAATTGGTTCACCCTGCAATGCCATTTTTCGATATTCCTCGCTTATATTGATAGGTCTTTCAGCAATCATCAAACGTACCCCCTTCAACTCGTTTTATATAAAGTATTATATTTTGATTCTTCCCAGTTGTCAATTATGGCAAAAAGGAAAATTTTTACAATTAAAGTTACACTATCTCTAGAAAAAATGTCGCCTTTGTCATAATAAGTTTTAACGCCAAAACCGCCATCTACAATAACTTTTATGTAAATGGCGGCGTGTTTTGACATCTGTATTTTATTTATATGCTATAATTTATTCACCTAGACGCCAGATATCTTTATTATATTCCATAATTATACGGTCTGAAGAGAAGAAACCTGCTTTGCTGATATTTATTAAACTTCTTTTTGTCCATTCCAGCGGATTTAATGTATAGTCTGCTATTGCCTGTTCTTTGCGGACTACATATGCATTAAAGTCTGGCAATGTCTGGAACCATTCTTTATTTATAAGTTCATTCTGAAAGCGATTTAACCTTTCCTGTGAACCACAATTTATCATAGCTTCGCTGGAAAGTGCATGAATAATATCTTTTGCTATTATATATGCTGGTGCAGCTTTTGCTCCGAAAATTGCTGTAACAAGTTGTGGCAATACTGCTTCTAAATAGTGCTTTGGCCATTTTTCTAATGCTTCTGCAAGAATTGTATGATTAGTATATGAACATACTTTTGTTACAATTTCAACTGCTTCATCAAATTCAATTTCTTTTTCGTCCAGAAGGCGTATAAATTCAGGAATTACCATAGATGGGTGTGTATCGTTAATCTGGATAGAGGAATAATGTCAAGTTTTTTGCAATATCTGTTTTATCAAATGATATTCCTTCTCCAATTACAGATGGGTCAACTGTGTCCAGGTCAAACAGATTTAAATAATTAGTACGTCTTTCATATTCTGTAACTGCAAGATGATAAAGCCTTGCTAGGTAGTCTTTTCCAGCAAGTGATACTGTATAAGTCTTTTCTGTTATACTATTGCCTCAATCAAAGTTTTGTCTCCTAAGACAATTTCTTTTGCCCACCAGTAATAAACTGATTTTTTTCTCGTACTCCTACATTGTACATTTTACTGTTCACATATTCTTCCGACATAAACCAATTATACAACACTGTTTCAAAAATTCTATTAGATATAACTGCTGCCCCATCTATATTTTTTATAAATCCAAACATAGTAGCAGTTTCAATGTAATCATTCATTAATGTATATGGTATTGATTTTCCTGTAAAAAGAAGTTCGTAAAGCATGGTTTTTAGCTCTGGATATTCCTCAAGCTTACCTTTTAGTGATTGGTATAATGGATTCATTTCATTTATTAGCATCTTTAATGCTTCCAAAAATCCTCTTTTTGTCCATACACTATTTTTATCTGGAAATCCCTCTTTTCCTATAATGCGTTCATCCATAAATTTGCAAAGTCTAGATACTAGATATGGATAGCCAGAGGTATAATCATAAATTAACTCCGAAATCTTACCAATATGCATTCCTGTATGGTAATCCATTTCATATTTATTAAGCATTCCCTGAATATCATCTACCGAGAAACTCAAATCCACAAGAAAATCTGTAGCAATATTCCATGGGCTATTGATTTTGTTGTCATTATCTGGATTAATTTTTCTCTTAATGTTGCGTATATCGTAGACACCTGCAAGAATTACTGATTTAAATGTAGGGGCTTTTCTTCTCTTTAGATAACCTGCTCGTAGCTGTGCAAGGAAATCTATAAACACTTGATTATTAGCAGCAGTGTCTACTTCGTCAATAATTAACACTATATCTTTTTCCGATTTTGCACACCATAATTTTAAGACTTTAAATAAAGCCTGAAGTGAATTTATTTTTGCAGATCTATCTTCAAATGCAATAAGCTCATTTCTGATATTATTAGGAAAATTTTTAACATTGTCTAATAATTCTTCTGAAAATGCTGCCACAAACGACTGTTCATTTTCAAAAGATAATGAACTCATTGATTGAAAATCCAAACTAACAATTTCATAATCTGGTTCTAAATAACTAATAAGAGCATTTAATATAGTTGTCTTTCCATACTGTCTAGCTCTATTAATTGTAAAATATTTTCCAGCATCTATCATAGCTTTGACTTCTTTTAACCTGTTAGACAAATCAACCATATAGTCAAATTTTGAATCACAATAACCATCTGTATTAAATGCTTTACACATTTGTCTACAAACTCCTTCCTATTTTGTTAATTCCTCATAAAAATTTTGCTTTTACATATCAAATTTATTATACAATAAAAAGGACTTAATTAGTAGACTTTATCTATATTTTACATTTACTTTGGAATATACTAGATATTCATAATTTATTCACCTAGATGCCAGATATCTTTATTATATTCCATAATTGTACGGTCTGAAGAGAAGAAACCTGCTTTGCTGATATTTATTAAACTTCTTTTTGTCCATTCCAGCGGATTTAGGGCATAGTCTGCTATTGCCTGTTCTTTGCGGACTACATATGCATTAAAGTCTGGCAGTGTCTGGAACCAGTCTTTATTTATAAGTTCATTCTGAAGGCGATTTAACCTTTCCTGTGAACCACAATTTATCATAGCTTCACTGGTAAGAAAATCAACTGCTCTTTTAATATTAGCATCGACCTCATACCACTCTTTTGCGCAGTAATCACCGTTGTTGTATCTACGGATAACTTGGTTGCTGCTCTGTCCAAAAATATATATATTTTCGTTGCCTACTGCTTCTGCTATCTCTACATTAGCTCCATCAAGTGTACCAAGTGTTAAAGCACCGTTGAGCATAAATTTCATATTGCCTGTGCCTGACGCTTCTTTAGATGCAAGGCTAATCTGTTCAGAGAGGTCACACGCTGGAATCATCTTTTCTGCTGCTGTGACGTTGTAGTTTTCAATAAATACAATTTGAAGCCATTTAGAAACTTCTGGGTCATTTGCAATTACCTTTGACAATGTTAAAAGTGCATGAATAATATCTTTTGCTATTATATATGCTGGTGCAGCTTTTGCTCCGAAAATTGCTGTAATAGGTGTTTTTGGAGTATGTCCTGCCTTGATTTCAAAGTACTGGTGAATTAGGTATAACATATTTAATTGCTGGCGTTTGTACTCATGTAGACGTTTTGACTGAATCATAAACATACTATCTGGATTGATGGTAATGTTTTGAGTATGTTTTAGCCATTCTGCAAGTGCTTTTTTATTATTATATTTAATATCTGAAAGCTTTTTTAAAACTTTTTCGTCATCTACAAAATCTGTGAGTTTCTCAAGTTTAGATGCGTCTTTCTTAAATTCTTGTCCTATAAGTTCTTCAATAAGTTTTGTCAGTTCTGGGTTACATTTTAAAAGCCAGCGGCGGAATGTGATACCATTTGTTTTGTTATTGAATTTTTCAGGGTATAACCTGTAAAATTGATTAAGTTCACTGTTTTTTAATATCTCTGTATGAAGTGCTGCAACTCCATTTGTACTGTTGGTAAAATGAATATCCATATTAGCCATATGAACAGTCTGGTTATCATCAATAATTGCTGCCAAGTTATCTTCTGTCCTCTCACGTGCAACTTTGTCAAGTTTTTCAATTATTGGCACAAGTTGTGGCACTACTGTTTCTAAATAGTGCTTTGGCCATTT
>DESG01000136.1:6969-13104 GCA_002361175.1 Lachnoclostridium sp. UBA3320
TCAACTGCTTCATCAAATTCAATTCCTTTTTCACCCAGAAGGCGTATAAGCTCAGGAATTACCATAGATGGGTGTGTATCGTTAATCTGGATAGCGGCATAATCGTAAAGGTCATGAAGGTTACTACCACGTTCTGTACATTCTTCGAGAAGCATCTGTGCACCAGCACTAACCATAAGATACTGTTGATATATTCTTAAAAGCTGTCCTGCATTGTCACTGTCATCTGGATAGAGGAATAATGTCAAGTTTTTTGCAATATCTGTTTTATCAAATGATATTCCTTCTCCAATTACAGATGGGTCAACTGTATCCAGGTCAAACAGATTTAAATAATTAGTACGTCCTTCATATCCTGTAACTGCAAGACGATAAAGCCTTGCTAAGTAGTCTTTTCCAGCAAGTGATACTGTATAAGTCTTTTCTGTCTTTTTAGCCCATTCATCTTTTCCCAGCCAAAAATCTGGTGTCTCGCTCTGTGCTTGATTTTCAAATTTCTGTCTAAAAAGTCCACAGTGATATCTTAAACCAATTCCATCACCAGGAAGATTTAAAGTAGCTAAAGAATCCAGAAAACACGCTGCCAGCCTTCCAAGACCACCATTGCCAAGACTTGGTTCTGGCTCTACTTCTTCAAGTTCTGCCATTGATTTTCCGTGAGCTTTAAGACATTCATTTACAGCATCATAAAGTCCAAGGTTAATAAGGTTATTGCTGAGTAACTTTCCAATTAGAAATTCTGCAGAAATATAATACAATTTACGTCCTTTTACAGGCATTATATGTTTCTTGCTCTCTTCTTCTGTAATATCAAGCAGTGCTGTATATAATTCTTCATAAGAACACTGTTTGATTTCCTTTTTACATGCTTTATTTAAAATTGATTCCATTTCTTTAACATCTGTTACTTTCATTGCAGTAAAATCTCCTTTCATTAAATAGCGGTGAAATATTCTTGTTATCTTATAGGATATTTTTATCATAATTTTTTAGAAAATACTTGTATAATACTAGCAAAATATTATATAATACTATCATAATAGCTATAGGAGTAAAAATTATACAATGAGTAAAAATTCAGAAAATAAAACCATTATGCGTGACCCAGTTTACCATGAAACAAAACAGCACTCTGACGCAATGTTTGCATTTAATATATATCCTTGTACTATTCCTACTGATTTTTCATTTGTGCCATTGCACTGGCATGACAGTATGGAAATTATTTATGTAAAATGTGGAACTGGAATTGTTCAAGTGGATTTTACTACATATAATGCTGTAGCTGGTGATATTTTTCTTGTGCAGCCTGGACATCTGCATGGACTTAGAAATATATTAAAAGAACATATGGAATATGAGAATATTATTTTTGATATGAATTTTTTGGGAAGCAGCTATGTGGACTTATGCAGTCAGAAATATTTACTTCCAATTATAAATGGCAAAATACAATTACCTCATTACATTGGAAAAAATAGTGAATTATACACTTCTGTCGCAGCGTGTTTAGATGCTTGTGACAGTTTAGGTTCTATACATACAAATGGATATGAACTTGGTATAAAAGGTTATTTGATGGTCTTTTTATCCATGCTTATGCAATCAGTTTGTTATAAAGAAAAATCTTGTGCAGATTTAACAGTAAATAAAAATATACAGAAACTTAAAACTGTACTTTCTCGCATTGACCTTGATTATGATAAAAAGCTGACTATAAATGATATGGCTGATGAATGCGGATATAGCGCAAGCCATTTTATGAGATGGTTTAAAGATGTAACTGGTTCTGGTTTTACAAATTATCTTATTGAATATCGCCTTAATAAGGCAGCATTGGCTTTAAAAGAATCTGACGATACCATTCTTTATATTGCAGAGAAAAATGGTTTTGACAATTTATCTAATTTTAACCGACTATTTAAAAAGAAATTTGAAATGACGCCTAGCCAGTTTAGACAAGGAGGAGCTTAAAGTTTCCTGTTGTTCTTTTTTTTTAGGATAATAGTAGTCAGCTGTTTCACCTTTCCTTTTCAATTCATATATTTTTTCGTTCTCACTGTATTCATAAAACTTGTAGTAATCAATAAGTTCTTTGCTATAGTCCGACTGACTGGAAATAACAGTAATTTTAATTTCTTTTTTTAGGTTAGAATCTTTATCAGTTTTTATATTATGTAATTTATCTTGTACCCATATATCAAAAAGTTTTTTATGTATAAAAAGTTTATATTTTTCGACTGACAAATCTGGTATAATACAATTTGCAAGTTCTTTAGACAACTTCTCTATATTCTGTTTTTCTTCTTTTGAAAATGCAGATATAAAAATAGAAAATTCTGAAAAATTATCAAATTCAAATGCCATATTCATAGTGACATCTTTTCCTGTTTCTTCGTGTTCGTCACCATATACATATGATATTTTTTTAAAAAGAAAAATATAATTTTCATTATTTGTATTCATTGGCAGTTTACCACATACACGTTTTACAAGATCATAATTAAATGACGTGGATACAAATGGAATCTTATAATTGTCTGACAGATAATAACATTCCCCACTTTCATCAGGATTATATACGAAAGTTCCGTATTGAAATCCTGATGAAGACAATTTGTATGAACAAAAAACATGCACAGTTATCATACTGTCATCTCCTTTAGCTGTAGTGGGTCTGAAATAATCTCATATCCATCGTTATCTATTTTAAGTTGACCTGTAATAATCTTTTTATGCTCTAAAAAATCTTGAGCAGATGCTAAATCATAATATGTTTCAAGAATATATAGTTTAAATTTTTTCAAAAGTCCTGCTTTTACTTTTTCGCTGTTTTTTGCTTTCTGCATTAAATCAAGAATATATGCAAGTGTATACAGTAATGGCTGTTCACAATATTTAGGACTATATGAACAGGAGATATCTTTAAAAATATATTTAGGCATTGATGGAATCATTAAATCTTTATCAAGCATAATCTCACCATCATCACCATATTCAAATCTTGAAAATTCCGCTGTGTTTTTTCCCAATGTCAAAATTGGAGCAATTATAATCTCATACTTGTCTTTGTTTTCCTCTGCAAAATTAAAAATCTCTTTATATGCAGTATGAATTCTCCCCTTAACAAGTTCCATCTCACCATTGTTATAGTATTTTTCACATTTAAGAGGAACAAACATTATCATTTTAGGAGGTTCTCCATCGGCAACCTGAAAATAATCTTTGACCATATTGGCAACATGATTACAATAATTTCTTCTTTCATTATACTGACCAACAGATTCAGCCTTGTGGTTTGCAGCTTTTTCCATTAAATAAACTGTATCAATAGCAATTATGATAATATTACAATGCTCTATTTTAGATTGAAGAGTTTTTTGTTCATCTTGGTGATTTTTGTCCAGCCATTCTCCTGGGAAATCACAAAGATTTAAAGTTGTCGTACCATCTTTTCCTTTAATGCAGATATCTAGCTTATATTCCATAAGACCTTGTGTCGCAGCATATGATTTGTTCATTACAATACTGCGGGTTTTATTAACAAAATACTGATTAATTTCAGCACTTTTTTCGTCAATCACATTCATTGTTGCTATGTCAGAAATATTAATATCTAAATTTGTGTTTTCACCAAATACGTCCTCAAAACACCCTTTCATCGCAGCAATAACGCTGGTTTTTCCGCATCTTCTGCCACCAAACATCATCACATTTATAACATTCATAATGCCTTCCTCAATTTCCAATAATAAAATATTCCTGTTTATTTATATCTTTAAGTTTAGATACAACATCATTCCACTCTTCTGCAACGATTTTTACAGCACTTTGCTGCTGATATTCATCTTTCCAAATCAGATGCATCCAGTCTTCGTAAAGATATCTCCATTCTTCAGCAATTTTGCTTTCATTGTCAGCCATTGTGTAGGTAATACGGTCATATAAATCTTTAATAGCTGCAAACATTGAACGGTTTGGAGTTTTGTACAAATCTCTCAATGTAATTTCTATATTGTCATGCACATCTTCTGCATAATTTTTAAGCCATTCAACAATTTCTTCTGCAACTAGCTCCGGCTGTGCCATAGAGCCAGAAATCTGTGGGACACTTGAACTGCCGTCTGGTCTTGGCAAAGAAATGTCTATAGGGTCAAGTTGTTCTCTAATTTCATGAATCAGAAACCCTTGAACATTAATCGTATAAAACTGAAATTTTCTAAGAGCGTCTGATAAAAATGGATATTTTTTCTCACCTTCTACTAAATTAAGAAATCCGTCAATCCACTCATCTGAAGAATCTCCTAGTGGATATACAAGACCAAGTCTTCCCTTGTCTTCATCTGTAAAAATGTGAAGAACCTGATTTTTCATTCTTTCAACGATTTTGTTAAGTACATTGTTTAACTCTGTAAAATCGTCAATAATCTGCATTCTCATAATATTAGTACATGCTTCATAAGCATTGAACTGATTCGCATCACCATAACTTAACAGCTCCATAACCATCTCTTTTGTTGGCACTGCCTTAATAATATTTTTAAACTTTCCACTTGCTGCATTCATAAGCTCTTCACATGGCATATGGCGAAGATTATTATAATCGTCAAGGTATAGCTTGCGAAGTTCATTTAATAATCCTTTTTTTATAGTAGGATTAATTTTGCGATAAAATTTTCGTTTTAAGTCTTCATTGGCAGAGCTTGCAAAGGCACGGTCAGTTGCTTGGCAGAGTTGTGAATACATCTGAAATAGACGTTTTCCCATTTCATTTAATCTGTCAACCAAAAAATTATCAACATCTTGAATTTTAGAAGAAAGCTGCTTTAATACAGGAATAAGAAGCTTGCTTTCTACTTCTTCTTTTGAAGAACAGTTTACATTAAGCACATCTGCTATTGGATAATTTCTTTGCTTAATAGTTTGGATTACATCATTTACCTGATTGACATTATCTCCACTATCTCCTGTTTCTACTCTGTTAATCACCCAAAAAAGCATTTCTTTAGTGTATTCAGGAGATATTCTCTCAGCAATATTTCTTATTATATTAATCTCATTATCACTAATCCTTCCACGCTTGTTGTCAGGACGGAACATAAAGATAATTGCATCACTATCATTTTCAACAGCTTTTAACATCTCTTCTTCAATTCCAAGTGATGTTGCGCCTATACCGATTGTATCAACTAGCACTATATTTCCTACATCTTCATTGAGAAAACATGTATTAATATCAGCAAGTTTGACTCCAAGATACTTATAGTATTTTTCTTCTGCATTTTCACTTGAATATTGAGCGACATAATATTCAATTTCTTTTTCTGTAACATCTTTTACACTGCCAAGGTCATCAATATAGTCGTTGTAATGCTCTACATATTTACAAAGATGATCTAGCCAGTCTTCTTCTTTAACTGTTTCATTTTTGCGTTTATATAGTGTTTTTCTAAGTTCTTTTATCTTAATAGCTGGGATATCTGATACATCTTTTACAAATTGACGACCATCTGTAAGTTTTAAAAGATATTGGTTTACAATGTCTACCATTTCATCTTTGTCATAAAAATGAATTTTGGCATTTACAACACTATTTTCGGAATTAGTGATAATAGACTTTGTTCCTGTACAGTCTCCTCTGTTAGATGAAGGTATAACTGCTGAATTGAGTCCACTTATATTCTGCATCGCAAGACTCTTGCCTTGACCAGTACGTCCAATAAAGCTAATATTTAGATTGTTACGCTTTAAACGGTTTATAAGCCGTTCAAGTTCAGATACATAGCTTTTATGTAATTGCAAAAATTCGTCTGTTGAAATACTTTCTATAGAGCCAGCAACGTCGAAACTTCCTTCAACTTCTGGAAATGTATCAAGATTGCTTCTGATTTCATCTTGAAAATCTTTGAATATATTCATATTTTCCAAAACTATATCTGCTTTTTCTCTTGCATTTTCTATATATTGAAGCTGTACTTTTCTTTTGGTAATAATTTCATCAATTTGCTTTGAGATATTACCCATGCTTATTCCTCCTTGTATTAAATAATGCCAGCACAATGCTTTTTAAAGCCTCTTGCTGGCTAGAGTAATCAATTTTATGTCTGCATTGGATTATATCATGTTTTAAAAAAA
>DESG01000124.1 GCA_002361175.1 Lachnoclostridium sp. UBA3320
TATAAAATTTTTTTCAAAGTTTATATTATAAATTTTTATTATTATCAAACCCAGAAATTAATGTAACAATATACAATGGAATATAAATTTTTAATATAAACTTTGAAAAAAATTTTATATCTTTTTGTTTATCTCTTAATAGATATCCAGAAATAATAAAAAATAATGAATTACCAAGTGCACCTCCTGTCGCAAGTGATGGTATAGGATAAATAGGTTCCATATGTGAATTGATTATCAATAACACTGCTACAACTTTTAAGAAATCTAAATTATAAAAATAAGTTTTTTTTACTTGCTGGTTAACATTAATATTACTAGATATCATAATTCATTCCTATCTTTCTATTTAACTATATTTATCTTTACTATGCAGATAGTACTCTCAAATAAGCTTTACAATTTTTATATTATTTATAAAATATCTTTTCGCCATTCTTACAGAATATTGTTTAATCTTATAAAACTATTCTAATTCATATACAATCATCTATTTAGGTGTTCTCTTTATTATTCCTACTTCAAAATCAAGACTTATTCCTAACCTTAGCAAAATGAAAACACCCAGTTTGTTTCTACTATGGAAAATAAATAATTCCTGTTTTGGACACCCAAGACACACAATAAATATATGTGGATTTGCATATTTAATCATATTTTCTGCATTTCACCAGCATCTTTTTCAAACCCATATGGTGGTGAATATATTCCTTTAACATTTAATCCAGAATATTTTTTTGTTAAATTTTTTGCTGCTTTTGCAGCAACATCTCCAGCTGCTAAAAAAACATACTATATCCTTTTATAGATGCTATCTTGCAAAGCAATGGAAAAAGGTCTGAATCAGAAATTTTTTCTTTTATTGGTGTTTTATACCATTTTGCAATCCAAATAAAAAATTTACCATCTGTAAGAACCAAATCAGCATTTTTATAAACCTTACATAATTCCCCACCATTTTATAACCGAACAATATGATCCACATTAGGTGTAACTACATATAAATTTTTATTTTGTTTTATTAAAACATCAACTTGATTTAATGCTTCTTTCATTGTCAGATTATTAATTTCTATATTCATAAATTTTATTCGTGTCATTGTTTTACCTTTCATGTTTTTCCAGCATATTTCATTGTTCTAAAAAAATATTTGGTTTTATCACATATACTAATTATTTAACTAATTTGTACTTTGATAATATTCAATTAAGTAATTGCTTCAACCATATGTTTGCATCCTGCCATAATTGTAACAACATCTTCAATCTGTATAAACTACTCTGCTACATACACAACAACTTTTTCTCTATCTAAAACGACTGTCCATACTTCTTTATGGCAACTATGCATATCGTAACTCATATTCCCTCCTGTCTTCATAGATATACTTACTGCCATGATTTCTCCACAAATATTAATTCTTTTTCAAGCATCTATACATATGGCGTTATACAACTACTATGTCTTTTGGCAGAAGCCAGAATGCCATCTCTGCCTGTGTTAACTACCATATCATTACATCCTATACAAAAAAGTGGAATGTCAAATTCATTAACCAAATTTGTATTCATACAATTACTATCAGGCATTACCTTGCCCTTCGTTTTATCTTCCATAACCTCAGACACTGCATCCAATGTTCTGGCATCCTTCCAAAAACCGTTATATCTTAATACTGTCTTTTTTTCTGATACTGCATAATTAAAACTAATCTGATCTAAAATACTATATTTAAAAAGCAAATATCCAATAATCAGATGACGGAATTTTACCATTTATTTTAAACTTAACATTCATTCTAACAACTTTCTCTCTATTTATATTTAAAAATCAAACCAAAAAACTTTCTGTCGTCAACAATATATCTTTTAAACATTCTCCTAGGATCACACAGTAAACGATAAAACCATTCAAATCCTATTTTACGCATCCACTTAGGTGCGCGTTTTTGTTTCCCCGCTATAAAATCAATGGTAGCTCCAATAGAGAACGACATCGGAATATCATATTCTTTCATATTTTCATATATAAAAATGTCTTGTTTTGGAACTCCCATACCAACAAATAACATATCTGCTTTTGAGTCCTTCAATATTTGATTTATCTTTTTAATTTCTTCAGGGTTATTATCAAAACCTAGAGGTGGTGAATAAACACCCGCAACTTTTAATCCCGGATTGGCTTCTTTTAGATTATCCGCTGCCAACTGAGCTACACCTGGTGCTGCACCTAACAAAAAGACAGAATAACCTTTATTAGCTGCAACTCTACATAACAGCAGTACTAAGTCAGAACCGCAAATTTTTTCTTTAAATGGTTTTCCATAAAACTTCGCAGTCCACATCAATGGATGTCCATCTACTAAAAGTAGTTCGCAATTTTTACATATTTTCTTAAAATAATCATCCCATTCAATTCTAACAATCTGATCTACATTTGGTGTAATAACTTGGCCAATTATGTGATTTTGAATACAATTCTCTATGTGCGCAATAGCCTCATCCAATGACACATTATCAATGAATGTATTCATAAACTTCACTCTATTTTGAGGCATACTTTCATTCCTTCCTAATGCTATCTACTTCTCCAATAATCAAGCATATCAACTATTGTCTGTTTCATTGGAATATCTTGTTTCCATCCAGTATCATTTTTAAGTTTAGTTACATCTCCTACAATAATTTTTTCATCAGTAGGTCTAATAAGCACTGGATCAACCTTTATTTTTAGTTTGTGCCTTATTTGTTCCTCAATCATAGTCACAATATCGCCCATCTTATATATGTACTCAGATGAGATGTTATAAACTTCACCTGCGATTCCTTTATCCGCAAGGAGGATAAGACCCTTCACAAGATCCCTCTGATCCATAATAGCTCTCTGTGTTTCAAGATTACCAACACGCAATTCCCAAATGCCAGTCTTTTCTGCTTGAACAGCTCTCTTAGTAAAATCAGAAGTAACATCATTTACTTTACGAGTACCTGTCGAGTTGAAAATTCTGGCTCTAATACAACGAATATGATTATTCATAAAATATTGTAACGATATCAAATCCTGCCCAACCTTACTTACGCCATAGGGATGAAGAGGCTGTAATTGAGCTGTTTCTTTTACATATACTTCTCCCACGCCCTGCATCTGGTTAAGTGTTTCACCGTATTCAGCAGAAGAGCATGCTATGACAACCATAGGATCGTAGTCAGGCTTAATATACTTTCTTGCCTTTTTAATTGTTTCATAAATATTAATTGTAGAATTGATATTTACATTGATAGTTTCTGAAGGACTTATCCACGATACAGTTGGATATGATTGAGCAGCCAAATGATAAATCTGGTCAGGCATAAAATCCATGATAAGTTCATCAATACCTTGTGCATATCTCAAATCACATTGTACAAATTTGATTGGAAGCGCAATCTGTTCAATGTTTTTCTTATTCTTATGCCATATACCGATTACTTCATCGCCACGATTATATAAAAATTCCACCATGTGAGAACCAACCATACCACCAGCACCAGTTACTAATACTTTCATTATTCATTTCCTCCAAAAAATCTATCTTCAAGCATCAGACAAAGACAATGATAAACAGGAAGATGTAATTCCTGAATCATATATGTTTCAATCTCAGGTACTTTAATCGCAACATCTGCAACTGATGCCAGTTCTCCTCCTTTTGCACCAGTAAGTCCTATAACCTTAATTCCAAGAGCTCTTGCTACAACTGTTGCGCTTATTAAGTTCTTGCTATTGCCGGATGTGGAAATTCCAAGAAACACATCACCCGATCTGCCAAATCCATATAATTGTTGTGCAAACACTCCAAGTCCGTCTACATCGTTAATGTAAGCGGTAGAAAGTGCTTCGTGAGCAACAAGAGGTATCGTCATAAGACCTCTTTCAAGGTTGTGTGCTAACTTTTTTCCAAGAACTTTATCAATTTCTTTTAATTTCTTAGCAAACTCTGTTGGTACAATTCTTGGTGTTTTAAATCTTTTCATTAACTCCCCTGCGATATGCTCTGAATCAGCAGCGGAACCACCATTACCAGCAATAAGTAATTTGTGGTCATTCACATAACATTTTTCAAGAATAAGGTAAGCTTTTTCTATATCTTCTCTACATGATTCAAGACTTGGGTATCGTTCAATAAGTAAATCAATATGCTTTTGAATTCTATTCACTAACATTAATCATTCCCCATTTCATACTCTTCTGGGCTATAATGAATGACTCTTGTTCCACTATCTTCAAATTTAAATGGAATATACATCAAGTCTTTCATTACATCTGTTACTAATTTCTGCTTCTCTGGCTGAACATAAAACACAAGAAAGCCACCACCACCTGCTCCAAGAAGTTTTCCACCAAGAGCTCCAGCAGCCATGCCTTTTTCATAGAGTTCATCAATACTTCCAGTACTGATGGCACTGCCAATACCTTTCTTTAATCTCCAAGTTATGTCTAACAATCTGCCAAAATCATCTAAATCCTTATTTTTATTTGTGAGAACTGCCTCTGCCTCATCCACAAGTTCATAAATCTTTTTAAGCCTTGCACGCTTTTCTTCAGATCTACTTACATTATTGGCTTTCTGAATATCAGAAGAAAAATGAGTAAAACCAGTAAAGAACAACATTAAGTTGTTGTTGAGCTGTCTTTTTCTTTTTGGAGAGATAATTACTGGAAGAACCTCATATCCATCTGATCCGAAATTAATTCTATTAAATCCGCCAAATGAAGCAGCAATCTGATCCTGCCATCCACCAGCTTCATTGCAGAGTATACGTTCAAGATAGATAGCCTCATCAGCCAATTTTTTCTTATCTGCATACTTTCCTTTTAATGTGTAAAATGCATTAAGCATACCAACAGCAAAAGAAGAACTTGTTCCTAATCCAGAACGAGCTGGAAGATCAGCTTCATATATAAGTCTAATTTCTCTCATATCAAGCATTTTCATAGCTTCACGAATTGCAGGATGCTGTATATCGTTTATATCAGACACTTTTTCTGTTTTTGAATATGTCAACTCATTCGACCAATCAAAAAATCTAGGAAGATGTCTTACATTTACATAACAATACTTATCAAACGTTGTGGAAAGAACAGCCCCACCATTCTCATTGAAATAGTCTTCCATATCTGTACCGCCGCCAAAAAACGACATACGGAAAGGTGTCTTTGTAATAATCATTTTAAAATTCCTCTTACAGCTTCTAATAAGCCGCCTTCTTCAATCTTTATCGTTTTGCATCCAGCAGCTTCACCTGCTTGTACATCTGACTCAGAATCACCAATCAGCCAACTCTTCTCTAAATTTATATTTAAATCCTCAGCCGCTTTCAAAAGCATTCCAGGCTTCGGTTTACGGCAATCACAGTCAAACTTAAGCTCTTCTATCTCGCCTTCATAGCCTTTGTGGGGGTGATGTGGGCAGAAATAAATGCCATCAAGATAAGCTCCTTGTTTGCCTAATTCTGTTTCCATCTTATTGTGAATTTCTTCTAGCTCTTCCCATGTAACCTCGCCTCTAGCAATAACTGGCTGGTTCGTAACCACTACCGCAAGATAGCCAGACGAGTTTATGAATTTAATTGCTTCCGCTACATCTGAAAGCAGCTCGAATTCCTCTGTTTTTTTCAGAAAACCAACATACTTGTTTATCGTTCCATCTCTGTCCAAAAATACAGCTTTTTGTTTATTTGAAAGATTCTTGACCCTGACTACTCCTTGTTTGTAGTCTTTCTCTACACTACTAAACCTTTCCGAAGTTCCCATATCTTTTACATACTCTGTTGAGTCGTAACAAAACATTTTTCCAGTTCCACACAATGGTTTAAGAATTTGACGATCAAGATCAATTTTCTTTACCTTGCCATCAACTTCTTTTCCGATTTCATTCATATTAATTCCACTTAATTCCAGTACTTTTGGTGAAATGACATACAAACCAGCATTAACACGGTTTCTATAAAAGACTGGTCTTTCATCTTCTTTGGCAAGCCAAGCATTAACCTGACTATTCTTATCAGCCACAATCAATCCACTATCATATGGATGAGAATTTGGATGTGTGAAAAGGGTTACTAATCCGCCTTTCTCTTTGTGATAATCAACCATTCGGTTAAAGTCTACATCAAATACAGCATCAGCATTTAAAAGCAGAAAGTCTTCTTTTAGGTTTAAGAAAAAAAGTGCTCCAGCATTTCCAAGCGGTTTGTCTTCAATAAAGTATTCAATATTAACACCCCATTTTGAACCATCATTAAAGTAATCTTGAATCTTTTCTGCCATATGCCCTATGGTGAGGATTAATTCTTTAAAACCTTGATCTCGTAAATAAATAATCTCTCTTTCCAAAACTGGAATTCCATCAATTGGGATTAATGGTTTAGGAATGTTTGGGAATATTTCTGATATCCGAGTACCTTTTCCTCCTGCCATTATTACAACCTTCACTTTTTTCGATTCCTCCACTTATCTACCTATATAATCATTATTCTTTCTGATAATACATAACAATGTACAACCTCTTTTAGTGCTTTATAACACCATTAAATCCACGATTCTTTTTAATAATTTTAATACAATCATAAAGCCACCATTCGCTGTGGTATCCTTCTTACCTCTAATGTCTTTTACAAACTGTTTATCAGTTGCATATTCATATCATTTGGAATGAATTAAACTCATATGTATTGCCTTTCTCTAATTTGCGCTTTTTGCGCTAATTTTTGTTAATTATTAATATTTATGTAAACCAGCTCTGTGGAATTTTCTAAACAGGGTATTGGCTTTATATTTGCAAGGTTTCGACTAACGACAAATCTGTTTTTGTACACACCTGATGCGTACTTCTGTACTTCACATATTGTTTTATTATACTGTATCTTCTTTCAACCTCATCCAATACCTTTCATAAACCCATCATTCTTCATCAACCAAGGTCCATACCTATCACATATAACATTTACCCCTACTCCCATTACACATGATACGCTGTATGCATCTCCTCCTGC
>DESG01000147.1:0-435 GCA_002361175.1 Lachnoclostridium sp. UBA3320
TTTATACTTGAAATAGGCTCTTAATAGAAGTATAATAAAATATAATATCAAAAGCAAAGTAAAATTTAGTATAAAAAAATGGGGGTATTGTTATGATTATACAAAGAATTTCAAGCAATAAAGCAGCCAATAATCTATATATATTTAAGAACAACAATTACAGCCAAGTCAAGAGTGCACCTGTAGCACCTGTCAAATCTGTTAGAAAGCTAGCTGGCTTAGAGGACGGCGAAAGAAAGCCTGCAGCAATATATCAACAGGGCAAAGAATCATCTGCCATACAGGCATCAGGCACAAAACAGATAGACTCCATAAAGGATGAATATGCATCATCTGAAAAAGCAGATTATAACACTAGTAATATATATGAACGCCAGAAGATGGCAACAGAAGGAACAGTTCTTCTTGGAATGAATTATGATGAATTTGTGTAAC
>DESG01000147.1:731-16227 GCA_002361175.1 Lachnoclostridium sp. UBA3320
GTAACCGTCAAACGGAAGGAAGTTTTTGAATGCCTTGGTGGAAAAGACTTATATTTTCAGTTATCAGTCTTATATGGGGGTTTGTATCCCTTGATTACTTATATTACGCATTTTCAAAGCTGACCAATGCTAAAGGAAAGCCAGAGAACTATAAGCCAGAAAGTGATGGCATAATGCAGCTAATAGGTCTTTTTATGTTTATATTATGGTTCTGCATAAACGCATTCTATTTCTGGCTGCTTAAAAAATCATCACTACAAATAGATGTAGTTGAAGAAGATTACAAGACTGGCAAGCAGACAATTAAAAAAAAGTGGTTTGACATAATTTTGCAAGCTGCATTTATCTTAACAGGGATTATAATACGTTGGGCATATATTATTTATATATATATTCCAAATGCATAGTCAATATTTTTATAGAAAAATATATGAATTTTAATTCTTGACAAATTTTTAATATCAATATACACTATAGTATGTAGTGTAGTTGACATAAGCTAGCAATGCTGAAATAGCTCAGTTGGTAGAGCACTTCACTCGTAATGAAGGGGTCGTGGGTTCAAGTCCCATTTTCAGCTTATTAAGCAGATTACAGGTATTATTAAAAAGCTCTTGGAATTTAAACATTTCAAGGCTTTTTTATTTTTGTAATTGTTAGTAGGAATAGTTTATATATCCTGCCATATAAATATATAAAAAACTATATATTTATATGGAGGTCTGTTTTGGAAATATATGTAGTAAAACAAGGCGATACTATTGATACCATTGCAAATGAGTTTCAGGTACAGGCTAGTGAAATTGCTTTTATAAATCAGATTTCATATCCTTACCCTCTTGTAATTGGGCAAGCACTTTTAATACCTGTTCAAGATGATTTACAGCAAAATAAAAGGTCAGTCACGGTGAACGGATATGCTTATCCATATATTAATTCAAAAGTATTACAGACAACTCTGCCTTATCTTACAGTATTGTCTGTTTTTTCTTATGGTTTTACAACTGAAGGAGAGTTAATTCCACCACGTTTAGATGATACTGAGATGATAAATACAGCACTGCAGTTTGGCACAGAACCAGTGCTTACTCTTACACCAATGGATGAAAATGAAAGATTTAATAATAATCTTATATCTGTATTAGTACACAGCAATAGTATACAAGAAGTTCTTATACAAAATATTCTTGAAATGCTCAGGCGCAAAAGTTTCAGTGGAGTAGATGTTGATTTTGAATATATAAAAGCAGAGGATAGAGACTTTTTTACTTCTTTTGTAGCAAAGCTTACAACAGAACTTAACGCCTATGGTTATATGGTTTCTGTTGCACTAGCTCCAAAAACGTCCTCAGAACAGAAAGGACTTTTATATGAAGGGAAAGACTATGGCGGACTTGGAGCAGCAGCAAATAGCTGTCTTTTAATGACATATGAGTGGGGATATAAATATAGTCAACCAATGGCAGTAGCACCAATTAATAAGGTAAGGCAAGTAGTAGAATATGCTGTTACGCAGATACCACGAGATAAAATTGATTTAGGCATACCAAATTATGGATATGACTGGCCTTTGCCATATGTACAGGGAGAGACATCAGCAAGGACTATTGGCAATATACAGGCTATAGAGATTGCACTAGACAATGGTGCACAAATAAAATTTGATGAAACTGCACAAACTCCATATTTTAATTATACAGCAGACGGAATTGACCATGAAGTGTGGTTTGAAGATGTTAGAAGTATGAATGCAAAGTTTTCACTGCTTGAGGAGTTTAAGCTGCGTGGTATGGGATATTGGCAGATAATGCGCTTATTTCTTGCAAATTGGGTACTTTTAGAAAGTCGCTTTAATATTATTAAAAGATAAATATTGTAAAATTGTATTGACAAACATACTATTGGTATGATAATATATAAAACATACCAACCGTATGTTAGAGAGGTGAAGAAATAGTGTCAAGAAATAAACATCCAGAAGAAACCGTTAATTTAATATTGGATGTTGCTTTTCGCTTATTTATGGAAAAAGGGTATGAGCATACTTCCATTCAGGATATTATTGATAATTTAGGCGGTCTTAGCAAAGGTGCTATCTATCATCATTTTAAATCAAAAGAAGATATTTTAATTGCTGTTACAGATAGAATGACGGCTGAGTCTAATCAGATGCTTGCAGTTATCCGTGACCGTTCCGATCTTAATGGTAAGGAAAAATTGAAAACAATTTTTAAAAAATCAATCAGCCGACCAGTACAGAATGATATTTTTACAGTAGCTCCAGATTTTCATAATAACCCAAAACTTCTTTTCAGTCTTTTGCATGATACTATAGAGCAAGCAGCACCAAACTATATTTTACCAATAATTGAACAGGGTATTTCCGATGGTTCTATTAAAACAGATTATCCAGAGCAGTTGGCAGAGCTAATTTTACTTGTAGCCAATGTCTGGATGAATCCTATGATATTTGACAGTTCTGTGGAAGAATCCTACTGTAAGTTTATGGTATTTAGCCAGATGTTACAAGGCTTTGGATTAGATATTGTAGATAGTGAAATGTTAGAAAGACTGCAAGAATTAGCATCTATCTATCAAAAAAATAAGTAAAAATCTGCCTTTTAAAATGGGCAGATATATTTTTAAGCAAATACATACCAACGTGCGGTATAATAAAAATATGCATTCTGATAAACAGAATAGAAAAATGGAGGTTTTAAATTTGAAACAAAAATTATTTTCAAAGGATTTTACATTGGTTGTAATTGGTCAGATTATCTCTTTATTTGGCAATGCAATGATAAGATTTGCATTGCCACTATACTTATTAAACTTGACAGGCTCATCAACGCTCTATGGAACTGTTACAGCATGTGCTTTTATTCCTGCTATTTTACTTTCACCTATTGGTGGTATCGTTGCAGACAGAGTAAATAAAAGAAATATTATGGTAATACTAGATTTTTTTACGGCAGCAGTTATTATAGCTTTTTCCTTGCTTATGAATGAAGTAAATCTTATTGTTCTTGTAACAATTACATTGATGCTTTTATATGGTATTGCAAGTGCGTATCAACCATCTGTACAGGCAAGCATTCCTGTGCTTATTAGTCAGGATAACTTTATGGCGGCAAATTCTGTTATCAATACAATAAGTTCATTTGCATCTTTAATAGGTCCTGTTCTTGGAGGAATTTTATATAGTGCATACGGCTTAGAGCCTATATTGTTGGTTTGCGCAGTATGCTTTATTATATCAGCAGTTATGGAAATTTTTATTAAAATACCATTTAAGAGACAAGCCTTAGATGGCAGTATATTAAAGATGGCCAGAACTGATTTTGCAAAAAGTATTTGCTTTATCCGAAAAGAAAAGCCTATTATTGAAAAAGTTCTTCTTGTAATTTGTGGAATTAATTTGTTTTTATCGGCAATGATTATTGTCGCCATGCCATATTTGATAACAGAAGTGTTGAATTTAGATGCTGTGCAAGCAAACAGATTTTATGGCTTTGCAGAGGGTACACTGGCAATGGGCGGATTAATAGGTGGTATTGGTTCAGGTATTTTTGCAAACAAACTGGTGATTAAAAAATCAGGTAATTTGGTTATAGCTTGTACTTTATGTGTATTTCCCATTGGTTTTGCTTTGATACTGTTTTCATCTGGGGTAATAAATTATGTGGTTATAACAGTGTGCTGTTTTGCAATTATGGTATTTTCAACAATTTTTACTGTACAGATGATGTCTTTTATCCAAAGAGAAACTCCGCAAGATTTAATTGGAAAGGTAATTGCTGTTATTTTAACTGTTTCAATGTGTGCGCAGCCATTGGGAAATGTATTATATGGTGTCTTATTTGAAATTTGTAAAGGATATGAATATGTTGTTGTATTATTTTCAAGTGTTGTATCATCTATAATAGCTATTAATGCAAGAAATATTTTCAAGAAACTTTAAACCAAATAGAATTAAAAGATAAAAAATATGTATAATAACATTTTTTTTGCAAATGTTAAATGGTAGCAGAAAAAGCGAAACTTTGAAAGGAGTACAGAATTGTACTACAATATTGTAAATGGCGAAATATACAAGACTAATGAACAAGATTTTTGGAACTGTGATAGGGGAATATGTGTTTTTAAATTGTCGGAGTGGAATGAAGAACATATATTAAGAGAAAAGACAGGTATATGGCATCAAGCTGGACAAATACATTTCTGTAAAATGGAAAAACATATGGACTATATGTTTGGAACGTTTAGAATACCATCTAAGGAAAAGGGCGGCAGGGATATAATATTTGCATTATATATAACAAAAAAAATGATAATTATACTTGATGATGATGGAGAAACAAAAGAAGCAGTAAAAAAGCTTGTTGCAGGTCCACTGCGGAAAAATTACAATCTCTGGCATTTTTTGTATGATTTTTTGCTGCTATTTATAAATGAAGATTTAATGTTTCTTGAAAAAATTGAACGTGATATTGCAGTTATTGAAGAAGATGTGCTTGAAGGCAGAGCAGAGAAATTTAGTTATCGTATGTTGTATTTAAAGAAATTAATAGCTAAGTTTTATCATTATTATATACAGCTTAAAGTTATTGGGGATGAATTGTCCACTGATGAAAATGGTTTTTTTGGCGATAAAGATATTAAAATATTTGATACATTTTCTGACAAAATGGAAAGGCTTGCAGATGAAACGCAGCTTTTAAGAGAGTACGCAATGCAAGTGCAAGATGTATATCAGTCAGAGATAGAAATCGGACAAAATGATGTTATGAAAGTACTTACGATTGTTACTACAATATTTTTGCCGCTGACACTTATTGCAGGGTGGTATGGTATGAACTTTGAACATATGCCTGAGCTTAAATACAAATATTCATATCCGATTGTTGTCTTTGTAAGTATATTAATAATATTTGGAAGTTTGCTGTATTTTAAAAAGAAAAGGTTTTTGTAGAACCTTGTGGGAATAAAGTAATTAAGTTTGTCATAGCATAAAGTAAAGTCGTAAGGTATCTCTGAGAGGTTTTATGAGGCGTAAATTTATTATTGTTATGTTGGCTTTACTTGTGCTGTTATTTGTGGTGTTTCCAGATATAGCAAGCCGTGGAGCGGGAAATGGTCTTCTTCTGTGGTTTAATGTGATAATTCCCTCCTTGTGTCCATTTATGATTATTTCTACTATGCTTATAAAATTAAATGTCACCAATTTTATAAGCAGTATCTTTTATCCTGTGTTACACAAAATTTTTAAACTTTCAAAAGATGGCTGTTATCCAGCTGTTATAGGAATGTTGTCAGGCTACCCACTTGGTGCAAAGACAGTGGCAGATTTATATAAAATAAATTTGTTGACCCACAAAGAAGCACAATATCTTATTGGCTTTTGCAATAATGCAAGTCCTATGTTTATGCTTGAATATATAGGTGTAAAGTGTATGGGTCTTAAACAGCCTATAATTATGTTAGTAATACTATATTTGTCTGCATTTATTAACGCATTTCTTGAATTTTATAATTCTGTGAATGAATCTTATGACACAGGAAATACTGATATAAAGAAAAAAAATTGTTCAGTTATGGAAGCTTTGGACGAAAGTATTTTAGGAGCAGCAGTTACACTTGTAAAAGTTGGCGGCTATATAATGTTATTTTCAATTTTTACTGAACTTTTGCAAAGTATGGTAACAGTTAATGATATGTTTAAAATAGTTGGTTCAGGCTTGCTTGAAATTACTACAGGCGGAGAAATGCTTTCTGGTGCACAACTTTCTTTATATATTAAATGTATATTGATAAGTGCCTTTTGCGCATTTGGTGGTATGTCAAGTGTAGCGCAGACTTCAAGTGTACTTATTGGGACAGACCTTTCAACTAAAAGATATATTTTTGTGAAAATAAGGCAAGCTTTAATAGCAGGAGTACTTGCAGCAGTTATATTTTATTTTGTATAATCATATTAGACATAAAGATATTATAGGTGTATAATCATATTGGCAAACCATACTGATGGTTTAAAAATACATAATAATATATAAGAGCTAAGAATTGGAGGATATTATGGAGAGAAAAAATGCGTGGAAAGATTATTCAGAAAAAGATTTAAAAGAACTGGAAAATCTTTGCAAAGATTACTGTAGTTTTTTATCTAAATGCAAGACAGAGAGGGAATGTACTAAGGAAATTATAAAACTTGCAAAAGAAAAAGGATATATTTCTTTAGAAAGTGTAATAGCAGACGGTAAGCCACTTACAAAAGGAGATAAGATTTATGCTGTGTGCATGAATAAATCTGTTGCATTGTTTAATATTGGCAACAATGCTTTAGAAGCTGGAATGAATATACTTGGTGCGCATATTGATTCACCACGTATAGATATTAAACAAAATCCTTTGTATGAAGAAAGTGATTTGACATATTTTGATACACATTATTATGGAGGAATTAAAAAGTATCAATGGGTGACAATTCCTCTTGCAATTCATGGAGTGGTAGTTAAAAAAGATGGAAGTAATGTTGAAGTATGTATAGGCGAAAAAGAAGAAGACCCTGTATTTTGTATAACAGATTTGCTTATACATCTTGCAGGAGAGCAGATGGACAAAAAAGCTGCAAAAGTTATAGAAGGAGAGAAGCTTGATTTACTTATCGGAAGCATTCCACTTAATGATGAAGAGAAAGATGCAGTTAAGAAAAATATATTAAAAATATTAGAAAATACCTATAACATAGAGGAAGAAGATTTTATGTCTGCTGAACTTGAAATAGTACCTGCTGGCAGTGCACGTGAACTTGGTTTTGACAGAAGTATGATTATGTCTTATGGTCAAGATGACAGGGTTTGTGCATATACATCGCTTGTTGCAATGCTTGAGCAAGAAAATGTGGACAAGACTTCCTGCTGCCTGCTTGTAGATAAAGAAGAGATAGGCAGTGTGGGTGCAACAGGTATGCGTTCGCATTTCTTTGAAAATACAGTTGCAGAACTTATAAATCTTGAAGGAGATTATTCAGAACTTAAATTAAAGCGTTGTCTTAAAAATAGCAGAATGCTTTCATCTGATGTAAATGCTGCATTTGACCCAATATTTGCAGATGCATTTGAGAAGAAAAATTCATCATACTGTGGCAGGGGTGTGGTATTTTGTAAGTTTACAGGAAGTCGTGGCAAATCAGGCTCTAATGATGCCAATGCTGAATATCTTGCCACTTTACGCAAAATTATGGACGATAACAAAGTTAATTACCAAATGGCAGAACTTGGCAAAGTAGATGTAGGTGGCGGAGGTACGATTGCATATATCCTGTCACTTTATGGCATGGAAGTAATTGATTGTGGCGTAGCAGTACTAAATATGCACGCACCTTGGGAGGTTACAAGCAAGGCAGATGTATATGAAACCAAGAAATGTTATACAGCATTTCTTAAAGATGCATAAAATAAGATAATGAAAACTAGAGGTAGGCAGGCAAGATAATTGTCTGCCTACTTTATAAGGAAAGTGAGTAAATTACATGACACCATTTAATTTAAAACTACCACTTACAAGCATTGAAGGCAAACTTGTATCAGTACATTCTGAAAGGTATAGAAGGTATAGAGAATTGAAACAACATCAAAACCAGATAATTAATGGACAAAATATAATTTTATATGGACCTCCAGGAACAGGAAAAACATATTATACAGCAGTTTATGCAGTAGCTATCTGTGATGGCAAGTCCATTGATGAACTGTCGGACTATAGTGCAGTTATGGAGCGTTATAATGAGTTAAAAAGTGAAAATCGCATTGCATTTACAACATTTCACCAGTCATATGGTTATGAAGAATTTATAGAGGGATTAAAACCTTTTATTGTGCCTAGTGGTACCCAAAAAGATTCTGGCAATGTAAGTTATAGAGTTGAATCTGGGATATTTAAAAAATTTTGTGATATTGCAGAAGAAAAGAAAATAAAGACTGAGAATGAAATATTTATAAAAGCTAATCCAGTTGTATGGAAAGTGTCATTAGAAGGTGCTGGGGCAAATAAAACAAAGGCTGATTGTTTTGAAAATAATCGTATAAGAATTGGGTGGCCTAATGTCAATGATATTACAGATACATCAGTGACTGCAAAGGAAAAAACAATACTTAATTATTTTGAAAATGTTATGGAAATAGGTGATATTGTATGTGTGTTGCATGACCATTTTTCAATCGATGGCATTGGTATTGTAGATGGGGAATATGAATGGCTTGAAGATGGCAAAGATTATCCAAGAAGCAGAAAGATAAAATGGCTTGCTAAGGATTTTGTAGAAGATATACGTGCCATAAACGGTGGCAAAGAATTGACTAGTATAGATAAAAATAAATAATGCATAGTTTCAAAAATGTGTTATAATATCATTATATAAAACTGAAATGAGGAGTAATGATATGGCAAATAATACTTATTGCATCGAACTTATAGATGGTGATCATGACTATCTTTTATCACTTTCAAAAACAAGAACAATACAAGCACAGATTTCTGAACGTGCAAAAATACTTCTTCAAAAAGAAGCTGGAAAATCAGACAAATTTGTTGCAGAAGGTCTTTGTATAGATGTGAATACCGTTCGTCGCTGCGTACAAAAATATCTTGAAGGTGGAACAGATCTTGCATTATTTGATAAACAACGCAAAGGACGTCCGACTGAAATAACTTCTGATGCAACTGCATGGATTATAGACATTGCATGTCAACGTCCAGCCGACCTTGGCTATTCCCAAGAATTATGGACTATGACTAATCTTCATAAACATATACAGGAACATGCTTCAGAAGCAGGATTTCCACGCCTTGAAACGATTTCAAGAACACGAATCCAGCAGATACTTAAAAAACAGGAAATCAAACCTTATAAGATCAAATATTATTGTGAAAAACGAGATCCAGATTTTGAAATAAAAATGCAAGATGTTCTTACTGTCTATAAGCAGGTGGAAATGCAGTTTGATGAAAATGGGGAAGTCATTGTGCCTGACGATTATAAGCTTACGGTAACTATTTCTTACGACGAAAAGCCAGGCATTCAGGCAATTGCAAATACAACAGAAGATTTGCGTCCAACGCAGGAAAACGGTGAAGTATACCGAGATAGTGAATATAAACGTCTTGGAACAGTATCTCTTTTGGCAGGTATTGATCTGCTTACAGGGGAAACAATACCATTTGTCAGTGATACCCATAAAAGTGCTGACTTTATTCAATTTTTAAAAATATTAGATTCAAAATATCCAGTACAGGATACAATCAGAATAATTTTAGACAATCATTCTGCACATACATCAAAAGAAACAAAAAATTTTTTAGCTACGATGCCAGAAGGACGGTTTGAATTTATATTTACTCCAAAACATGGTTCATGGCTAAATATTATTGAAAGTTTCTTTAGTAAAATGACAAGACAGATGCTTAGAGGTATACGTGTAAAAACAAAACAGGAACTTATAGATCGTATTTATAAATATTTTAAAGAAATAAATG
This sequence comes from Lachnoclostridium sp. UBA3320, assembly GCA_002361175.1. GTDB lineage: Bacteria > Bacillota > Clostridia > Lachnospirales > Lachnospiraceae > Butyribacter. Next base: position 10,266 of record DESG01000147.1, read on the forward strand.
CAGATCCCGTTGTATATCATTGGAAATATAAAATGGACGAAATCAAATTTTAATTATTTAATATAAAACTATGCATTATTTATTGAACGATGTACTAGTCCAACAGTCTACAGATTAAATATTGAACCAGATGTAATACTTGGTATTGCGCAAAAACACAGTTTAAATCAGATGGCAGATATAAATGAAGACACAAAAAATTATGTGTTTATTATTGATGAAATAAACAGGGGAAATATTTCCAAAATATTTGGTGAATTAATTACTTTAATAGAGCCTACTAAGCGCAAAGGCGCCTCTGAAGAATTACAAACTGTACTGCCATATTCAGGCAAGCCTTTTGGTGTTCCTTCTAATGTTTATATATTGGGTACTATGAACACTGCCGACCGTTCTATTGCAATAATAGACACTGCATTGCGCAGGAGATTTCAATTTATTGAGATGATGCCAGATGAATCTGTACTAAGTGAAATTAGTGTGGCAGCAGAAGGAGAAACATTAAATATATCAAAAATGCTACATATAATTAACGAAAGAATTACATTTCTCTATGACCGTGAACACACAATAGGACATGCATTTTTTATAAGATTAATAAAAGACCCATCTATAGAAAGGCTTGCATCTGTTTTTGAAAAATCAGTTATACCATTATTGCAGGAATATTTTTATGAAGATTATTATAAAATTCAGCTTATTTTAGGAGATAATGGAAAAACAGAACAAGAAGAAGATTTAAAATTTATAAAAGATATAAAAATAGTGCCAGAAGATATTTTTTCAGGCAATATAGAAGATATAGATTTGCCAGAGAAAAAGTATGAAGTCAATCAAAAAGCACTTTATAATATACAAAGTTACAAAAAAATTGCCCCAGGGCTGTTGTAATTTATGGATGGTGGTAATGTGAAAAAACTGTTGGAAGTAAAGGAATTTGATAAAATTATATGCAATGCAGACTATAAATATGATGACAGATATAAGTATATTGAGCCTGAAATATTTGATAAATTAAAATCGTTTATATGTGAATTTGCAGTTGGTGATAACAATACAGATGTGTTAGATTTTATGCGTATTAGCTTTAAAAGAAATTTTGGATATTTTATTACAATTAGGAACTATGTTGGGTTAATACAGATTAATGACAACTATCAGTTACAGGTCTTACCTAAAATATCTTTTGATAATGAAGAAGATGTTGAAAACAGAAATACAAAACGCATATTTCTAAAAATGCTTTGCAGTATGAAAGATTTCTCAGGTAAAGTTTTTAATAATGCTTATATAAACTCTGGCAAAATGAACCTTTATGAAATATTTATCAATATGTATTTGCAGGAAGTTAGAGAACTTATAAAGCATGGTATTCAGTCTACATATATAAGGCAAGAAGAGAATTTGCCATATTGTAAGGGGAAACTTATTATAAATAAACAACTAAGATACAATATACTGCACAAAGAACATTTTTATGTTGAGCATGATGAATTTTTACAAGACAGACCTGAAAACAGGCTTATAAAAGCTACACTGTTAAAATTACAAAGACAAACGTCAAGTGCTAAAAATAATAAAGAAATTAGACAAGTTCTTACAGCATTTGAGATGGTAAAACCATCAATTAACTATCAGAAAGATTTTTCACAGTCAATTATAGATAGAAATACACAAAACTATAGAACTCTTATTTCATGGTCGGAAATATTTTTAATGAATAAAAGTTTTACTACATTTTCAGGAGATAAAAATGCAAAAGCTATGTTGTTTCCAATGGAAAAAGTATATGAAAGCTATGTAGCATGTCAAGTTAAAAAGGTCTTTGGTTTAGCAGGGTGGAATGTCACAAGTCAGGATAGAGGATATTATTTATTTAACTACAAGAATGATAAACTGTGTAGACAGTTTGGACTGCGGCCTGATATTGTGCTGAGAAAAGACAGTTATATAGTTGTAATGGATACAAAATGGAAAAGGCTAGAGAATAACCCTAAAACAAATTATGGAATAAAACAGGCAGATATGTACCAAATGTATGCATATTCTAAAAAGTATAAGACATCAGGTGTGTGGCTTTTATACCCTGTAAATGAAAAAATGTGTGGAAAAGAACATATTTTTTTTAACAGTGGAGATGGCACAAATGTAAAGTTGCATTTTGTAGATTTAAATAATATAGAGGATAACATGAAAGAGCTGTTGGAAAAAGTAGAAATGAGTGCCAAATTATTATAAAAAATAAAGGAAGTTACCATGGATAAATATAATTATATATTTAATTGCATTTACACTTTAACAAATATTGGAATTTTTTATTATCAGAACCATGAATTAAAGGCAGTAAAAAAAGGAATAGATTATAACCCTATCCAAGATTCACCTGGATTTTGTGAAATGCTTATAGAATTTGCAGATAATCAAGATATGCCAGTTGTGTACCAAGATTCCTTTCAAGTACTGTATATCTGTATAAAAGAAGAAATGTATTATCTGTTTGGCCCTATAAGCCTTAGCAATATGAATAAAATAGAGCTGCACAATTATTACCAAGCGTATGGTATAAATAGTCAAAGAGAGAGAAAACTCCCGCTGCTTTTATTTTCCAAAGCGGTTGCACTTATTGGAATGATTACAAAAATAATACTTGATAAAGAGTATACAGCGGAAGAACTAATTCAAGGAAATCATATGGCAGAGCAACTGGAAAAAAATATAGAACAGGAGCAGATTTTATTTCAAATCAGAGAGGAAGCTTTGCAGCTTAATATGCGTATTGATGTGACAACTGGAAGAATGTCAAGAATAGAGAAAAGCCACTGGAAAAACGTGGTAACTGTATCAATAGCTATGTGTACAAGAGCAGCAGTTGAAGGCGGAATTTCTCCAAAAGAAGCTTATCAGATAAGCGATTTTTATTTACAAAAGAGTGATGAATGTAAAAGTGTGTCTGAACTTATTGCTTTACGAAATCGGGCAGTACGTGACCTTACAGAACGAGTCAGCAAGAAAAAGTCAAACCAGAAAAAATCTAATTATGTAGAGCGATGTAAAGATTATATTAGTAAGCATTACCGAGAAAAAATATATCTAAAAGATATTGCAGAAGTAATGGGGATTGGCAGTACTTATTTGTCACGGCTGTTTTCAGAAGAAACAGGCATCTGCATTCAAGATTATATAGCACAGTGTCGTGTGGATAAGGCGGCAAATCTTTTAGCTTATTCTGAAGAGAGTATTGCTTTTATTGCAGAATATGTAAATTTTCCTTCACAAAGCTATTTTGGGAATGTTTTCAAAAAGTATAAACAGATGACTCCAAGAGAATACAGAGAAAAATACAAAACAGCAGAATTTGTAACAACCAAACAAAAAATATTTACTGAAAAATAAAGATAAAAAGTAAAAAATAAAGATATAGTGGAAATATCTTTTATGGTAAATTTTTTATAATGTAAAAATTTTTGGAGGTAATTATGAGCAGAATTATTAAAAAGCGAAATTTTTATGGAGTAACCACACAAAATGTTTCTGCATATGAACAGCTGCATAGAGAAATATCACGAAAAGCAGCTGCGGAAGGAATTGTTCTTTTAAAAAATGAGAACAAAGTATTGCCATTAAAAGAGGAAAGCAGTATAGCTCTTTTTGGAGCAGGTGTTTCTCAAATGGTAAAAGGAGGAACAGGTTCAGGTGATGTAAACGAGCGTGAAGTAGTAAACATTTGTCAAGGTTTAAAAGCAGCAGGATATCACATTGTAAGTCAAGACTGGATTGATGAGTATAATGCTATTTATAAATCAGCGAGAGAATCGTGGCGCAAAAGAATTTTAGAAAGGGTACAGACAGTAAGTGCAACAGGTCTTGATTTTTTTAATATATATTCTACAACTCCGTTCTTTATGCCAGATGGGCCTAATATTACGGATTGTGATGCAGATACAGCTATTTATGTTTTGAGCCGTGTTGCTGGAGAGGGTGCAGACAGAACTAATACCGCAGGAGACTATTATCTTACACAGAAAGAAAAAAAAGATTTAGATGACATTAGCAGATTGTATAGAAATGTGATTTTAGTTATTAACACTGGTGGAATTATTGATTTATCCTGTCTAGAAGAACATAAAAATATTTATGCAGTTATATATCTGGTTCAGCCTGGAATGGAAGGTGGCAATGCACTGGCTGATATAGTTAGCGGCAAAGTAACTCCAAGTGGCAAATTAACAGATACTTGGGCAAAGAATTATGAAGATTACCCAAATGCAATGACATTTTCACATATGAATGGTGATGTCAAAAAAGAAGAATACATATAAGGTATCTACGTCGGTTATCGCTACTTTGATTCATTTGAGATACCTGTGCGTTATAGTTTCGGTTATGGTCTTTCTTATACAGACTTTAAGATTGAAACTATTTCTATTACAACTGAAGAAAATATTAATGTTAAAATAAAAGTTACTAATATCGGAAGTATATACAGTGGTAAAGAAGTTGTACAGGCATATATATCGCTGCCTTTTGGCAATTTAGAAAAAGAGTACAAAAGACTATGCGGATTTACAAAAACATCAAACCTTGCTCCTGGTGAAAGCAAAATATTTACAATTAATTTTCCAATATACCAGATGGCTTCTTATGATAATGTGGCAGCAGAGTGGATATTGGAAGAGGGTGTTTATGGACTATGGATTGGCAGTTCTTTAGCTGATAGCACGTTGGAAGCTTTGCTTACACTGAATGAAAAGAAGGTGCTTGTAAAAGTAAAGAACATCTGTCCACTTGAGAAAAATTTAAAAGAATTGTCTCTTCCTGCTAAGAAACGTAAAATGCGTTATATGGAATATATAGAAACAGGAAGCACGAAAAATATTTCAGAAAAAAGGCTTGACTTATCAGATGTGAAAACAGAGGTAATAGATTACAAAAAAGCTTTTGAACCAGACAATGATGAAGCGGCAAAAATTGTTGATACTCTTACGATAGAGCAGCTTATACAGCTTGCAACAGGAGACCCAGGAAAGGGTCAGGGAAGCAGTCTTGGTGCAGCAGGAATATCTGTACCAGGCTCTGCTGGAGAGACAAGCAGCGCAGCATATGCCCAAAGCATAGCAAATATTGTATTGGCTGATGGTCCTGCAGGGCTTAGACTTAACCAAATGTATTCTGTAAAAGATGGTAAAACGCAGATGCCGCCATTTGAGGCAAGTCTTGAACATGGTTTTTTCTGTGAAGAGATAGATGATACAGATTCTGAGGGAATAAAATATTATCAATACTGTACAGCAATTCCTGTTGGTACTCTTCTTGCACAGAGCTGGAATGAAAAACTAATTGAAGAAACAGGTGTGATGATTGCAAAAGAGATGGAAATGTTTGGTGTTACTCTCTGGCTGGCTCCAGGTATGAATATCCACAGAAATCCACTGTGCGGACGAAATTTTGAATACTATTCTGAAGACCCACTTGTAAGTGGAAAAATTGCAGCAGCTATGACCAAGGGTGTGCAAAGCATCAAAGGATGTGGAACAACAATTAAGCATTTTGCATGTAATAATCAGGAAAATAACCGTATGGATTCCGACAGCATTGTTTCTGAACGTGCATTAAGAGAAATCTATCTGAAAGGATTTGAAATTGCAGTAAAAGAGTCTAAACCAATGTCAATTATGACAAGTTATAATCTGATTAATGGAATCCATGCTGCAAATTGTTATGATATCTGCACGGTAGCAGCAAGACAGGAATGGGGATTTGACGGATTAATTATGACAGACTGGACAACAACGGAACATGGAGAAGATTGTACAGCAGCAGAATGCATTCGGGCAGGTAATGACCTTATTATGCCAGGTCAGATATCAGACCATGAAAATATCCGACAAAAGCTAAAACAGGGGCTTTTAAGTGACTGGACAGTTAAAAGTTCTCTATTAACTATAGCAATCCAATAAATTAC
>DESG01000007.1 GCA_002361175.1 Lachnoclostridium sp. UBA3320
CTTTGTCCAAAAGACTAATTGAAGCAGACAAAATAAGTATTAGACTTTTATGGAGAGAGTAAGTACAATAAAAATAAAAAAATAAATTTTTTTGTCCCATACTTGACAGATGCAGGATTCCCAAACTGGTGGGGAGACCTGCCTATGCCGGTATACTCTTTTTTGGAAGAGTATGATTTTGGTGCAAAAACGATTATTCCTTTTGTGACTCATGGCGGAAGTGGTTTTTCGGGAACATTAGATACGATTTCAGAACTGCAGCCTGGTGCCCATGTCAGTGATAATACACTTTCCCTGTCCAGAGACGATGTGGCAGACGGGGAAGAGGAAGTCAAAGAGTGGGCAGAGGGGCTACAGTCGGTTTCTGTTCCTGTAGAGGTTAATGTACTGCAGGACATGCCACATGGGTACGGTTCAGCCGGAGGATGGATGGAAGATTATGACAGATGGCTGACAGATATTTTTCAAAACAATATGGAGAGACTGTAAATAAATCTTTTACAGTTTCTTGCAGAAGCTGGCTATTACCTTCGGGTAGAAACTGATATACAAACAGAAACTTCTGTTAAGGAAAGGCCTGGGTTATATTATAATTATAATCAAATCAGAGAGGAATGGTGGCAGAGATGAAAAAATATAGAAAAAAGGTATTCCGTGTGATATCCGTAGTTCTTATGTCAGTGCTCATGATGGCTCTGATGGCTTGTGGAAGTGAAGAAAAAGAAAATAACACAAGCGTGGCGGTAAAGGAGACAGAGAATCCGCAGGAATCAGCAGATGAAACAGCGGTACCAGATGATACAAATGAAGCGGATAATGAGAACACACCAGAATCTGACAGTGAAAAGGATTCCAGTATATTGATTGCCTATTTTTCATGGTCAGGAAACAGTAAATCAGAGGCGGAACTGATTCAGGAAAAGACAGGTGGAACGTTTTTTGAAATTGTAAGAGAAGAACCGTATCCGGAAGATTATACCGAGTGTACAGAAGTGGCAAAAAAGGAAAAAGAGGATAATGAAAGACCATCCATCAAAAATCCACCAGAGTCTTTGGATGAGTATGACAAGATTGTGGTTTGTTATCCCATCTGGTGGCATACGGCACCAATGTGTGTAGGAACATTTTTAGAGAAGTATGATCTGCAGGGAAAGATGGTTTACCCAGTTTCCCAGTCAGCTTCCATGGATGAAGACCAGTTTTCGGAATCAGTAGAATTTATAAAAACATGCGCAAATGGAGCCGAAGTGCAGGAAGGCTTGTTTGTGGATGCGGATGATACGAATGCGGTTGCAGATTATGTGGAAGGAAGTATTTTGAAATAATATTATTGTAAATCTGACGTAGAAGGAGGTAAACAAGAAATGAAGAAACAAACAGCAGGAAGAGATAACTTGGGACAGCTTGCTCCTAAATTTGCGGAATTGAATTATGATATTTTATTTGGCGAAGTTTGGTCAAGAGAGGATAAGCTTTCCCTCCGTGACAGAAGCATGATAACTATTGCTGCACTTTTCTCTGCAGGACTGTACCCGCAGCTGAAAAGCCATCTTGTACTTGGTAAAGAACATGGTGTAACCAAAGGAGAAACCGTTGAGATTGTAACGCAGCTCGCTTTTTACTGTGGCTGGCCAAAGGCATGGTCTGTTTTTCCGATGATTGCAGAGGTCTAGCCGGAGGAAGAAGTGCTGGAAACAGATGAAAAGAACAGATATCAGAATAGCATTATGTTTCCCATTGGTGCACCGAATGATGGCTTTGCACAATATTTTACTGGACAGAGTTATTTACATCTGGTATCCACCGAACAAGTGCCGATTTTCAATGTTACCTTTGAACCAGGATGCCGAAACAACTGGCATATCCATCATGCCAAATCCGGCGGAGGGCAGATGCTGCTCTGCATAGGAGGTCGTGGCTGGTATCAGGAAGAGGGTAAGGAAGCGGTGGAACTTGTGCCAGGGAAAGTTGTGAACATTCCAGCTAATGTAAAGCATTGGCATGGTGCAGCATCAGACAGTTGGATGAGTCATCTCGCTGTTGAAATCGGAGGCGAAGATACTTCTAATGAGTGGTGCGAACCGGTATCGGACGAGGAGTACGGCAAGTTAGAGAGATGAACTGCATACCCAAAAGGAGGCTATTATGTTTTAAAATGGAAGAATTAGAAAAGTAACAGGATTTTTGCTGGCAATGTTTTTGGTTGTGGGTCAGTTCTTTACAGGAGGAACGGATGCTTTAGCTGCCAGTAAGCAGAAGGAATTGAACATTACAGATTTGTCTCTGTCGATTGGTTAAAGCCAGAAATTAAAAGTATCGAATGGCAGAAAGGTAAAGTGGAGTTCTTCTAAAAAGTCCGTGGCAAGCGTGAATAAAAAGGGAACAGTCAAGGCAAAAAAAGCTGGAAAGGCAACCATTACAGCCAGGGTTTCGAGTAAGAAGTTAAGGTGTAATGTGGTGGTGCATAAATTTTCTGCGAAGAAAAAAGATGTATTGGTTGCTTATTTCTCTCAGACGGGTACGACAAGAGCTGTGGCAAAGAAGATCAGAAAACTGACAGGCGGGGATTTGCTCCAGATAAAGTCTAAGAAGAAATATACCAGCAATTATGACAAACTGGTCAAAATTGCCAAGAAGGAAATTGATAAAAATACCAGACCCAAAGTGGCGACGGCGGCAAAAAATATCAGATCCTATGATGTAATCTATGTGGGTTATCCTATTTGGTGGCATACGGCTCCTATGACCGTAGGAACTTTTTTGGAACGCTACGATTTGACAGGAAAGACAATTTATCTGGTCTCCCAGTCAGCTTCAATGGATCGGTCACAATATGAAGAATCCCTTGTTTTTATAAGGGGTTGTGCGAAAGGAGCAATGGTAGATAATGGTGTTTTTTCAAAAGATAATTCGGTCATTACAAATTATATCAACCAGAATGTGTTGAAATAGACAGTTGGCAAGGAGATGTTCCATGGCAGTGCCGTGTTGCTTGAAAAAGCAATGTATGTATAGTAACAGGTTGTAAGCAGAATATCAAAAAGGAGAGAAGAGTGAAAAATAAATTTTTCACTCGACAAGTTTGTGTCTGTGCTGCGACACAAACATTGCATTATGCGTAAAAGCAGCGCAGAAATGAGGTAGAATTATGAGCATTTTATTGATCAATGGAAGTCCAAACAAAAACGGCAACACAGTGAAGTTAGCAGGCGCACTGTTGGAGGGAAAGGAGTACGATACCCTTCATCTGGTGGATTACAAAATCTATTCCTATGGGCAGGAATATGAGGATGACCAGTTTATGGAAGTCATTGAAAAGATGAAACAGGCAGATATGATTGTGCTTGGTTCGCCTCTTTACTGGCACAGTATGAGCGGCTCGGTGAGAAATCTGTTAGACCGTTCCTATGGTGTGGTTTCAGAGGAGACCTTTCAGGGAAAGAAGATGTTCTTTGTCTTTCAAGGGGCATCTCCTACAAAAGAGCAGATGGCGGCAGGCAATTATACAGTAGGCAGGTATGCGGCACTTTATGGAATGGATTATCAGGGAATGGTAACAAATAAAACGGAGGCACAGAAACTGGCAAAGAAAATATAAGGTATTTACCATCTTTTCGGGGATGTATTTGCCAGGCCAGGTTCATCAGGTAAATCGAAAATAAGAGAGGAGATATTGAAAATGAGCGATCAATTATATGTGAAACTGAACAATGGAGTGGAAATGCCAATGGTGGGAATCGGTACATTTTTGCTGAGTCCGGATGAGGCAGAGGCTTCTTGTGTGAACGCATTGCAGGATGGCTACCGACTGATTGATACCGCCAATGCCTATGTCAACGAGAAAGCAGTAGGTCGTGCCATGAAAAAGTCTGGTATAGCAAGGGAGGAAATATTTTTGGAAACCAAGCTGTGGCCATCTTTTTACAATCAGTCCGATGCAGTGGAAAAGACCTTGCAGCGACTTGACACGGATTATATTGACCTCTTACTGATTCACCAGCCAGCTGGCAATTATATGTCAGGATATCGCCTGATGGAAAAGGCATACAAGGAGGGGAAAGTCAAGGCAATCGGCCTGTCTAATTTCAACGAGGCGCAGATCAGGGAAATATTAAGCGTCTGTGAGGTGAAACCGACAATTTTACAGACGGAGACACACCCTTATGCGCAGGAAAACAAGTTAAAAGAATTTCTGGCAAAAGAGGAGATTGTGATTCAGGCGTGGTATCCACTGGGACATGGCGACACAGCGCTGATTCAGGAGGCGGTATTTACAAGACTGGCTGAAAAGTATGGCAAAAGCAATGCGCAGATTATCCTTCGCTGGCATGTGCAGGCAGGAAATGTGGTAATTCCTGGTTCTAAAAATCCAGCTCACATCCGTGACAATTTTGCGCTGTTTGATTTTGAGCTGACGGCAGAGGAGATGAAGGAGATACAGGCACTCAATCAAGATAAAAGATATTATACCAGTACACCGGAACTGCTGAAAAGTTATGCAGAGATGGTGCCGCCTGTGGATGAACAGAAATAAGCGTGTAAGAATGCAAAAGTAGCATTCTTCACATATATTGTTGGAGGTCGGAGAATGGATATCAGACGATTGCTTATATGTTTGGCTATACTCGTATGTATCGTTGGAGTAACTGCCTGTAGTCAGAAAACTGCAGACCAGACAGATACGGTGCAGGGAAAGGATGGGAACATTGTGAGTGGATCAGGAATTGCATCCAGTCAGGGGGTAGGGAATCCCTATTTCACACAGGATTCTACTGTGAGGGAAGTTATAACAGACCCAGCTTTTGAGGATTTCGGACGGCTCCTTTTCCCGGTGGACCGAAGCGTATCAGAAGATGCAACTCTATCAGAAATCTCATCCGATGATGTCTATGTCTGGTACTCGGATATCCAGTCGGAAAAGACAGTGGAGATTGTGAATCATCTGAAAGCAAGGGCAGATGTGGGAGAAAAGATATACTATCCGATTTACTCGGAAGAGGAAATTCGTGAAGATGCCTCAAAGGCAGATACCGGATTATTTTATTTCGGTGGCAGTCCCAGAGAGAAATTTGCCATTATGAATGCTGGAGGTGGATTTATGTATGTGGGCGCCATGCATGACAGTTTCCCTCATGCACTGGAGGTCAGTAAGATGGGATACAATATCTTTGCACTAATTTACCGCCCAGATGAGCCATACAAGGATTTGGCAAGAGCCATTACTTACCTGTATGACCATGCAAAAGAGCTTGGAATACAGAAAGATGGATATTCTCTCTGGGGAGGTTCAGCCGGTGCAAGGATGGCAGCTGTTTTGGGTAATCAGGATTATTTGCGGGAACTGACTGGAAGAAATGATGTGCCACAGGCGGCATCGGTTATCATGCAGTACACTGGCTATACGGATACATCAAAAGCGGATGCACCGACGTATGCTTGTGTGGGAACCCGTGATGGGATAGCCTCATGGAATACAATGAAAAACAGGCTGGACAGGCTGAAAAAGCTGGGGATTCCCACAGAGTTTCATAAATACGAGGGCTTATCCCATGGATTTGGTATCGGAACCGGAACGGTGGCAGAGGGCTGGATAGATGATGCAGTAAAATTTTGGGAAAGCAGATAGCTAATACCCCTAGGTACAAACTGGAGAACAAATAGAAACTTCTGTCAGTGATGTATCTGGGGTAAAATTATATTACATATAAAGTAGTTTTTATTACTACTCACGCCTGTTTTCAGAAAAATAACATTCTTTTACATGCGAGCATGACAAGTCTGGTATTTTTCTGAAATTAACTGTGAATAGTAACTTCATTTTACAGATTGGAGGTCATGTTGAATATGAGCAGAAAAACAGTATGGAAAAGATATGTATCGGTATTGATTGCATTCGCATTGGTACTGGGGAGTATTCTTGGAGCAGGAAATCAGAAAGTAGAGGCGGCAGCCAGAAAAACCATCCGTTCCGTAGGGATTATGCAGGGTGGAAAAAATGTCACAAAGAAAACATTAAGCATGCAGAAAGGAAGTAGTAAGAAGCTTACTGTAAAGGCGAAAACAGCCCTTACAAAAAAGGAGATAAAGTATCAGTCATCGAATAAAAAAGTGGTATCGGTAAGCAGAAATGGAAAGCTGCAGGCAAAGAAATATGGTTCTGCCAAAATTACGGTAACCGTTTCTAAAAAGGGTTATAAAACAAAGAAAACATGGGTAAAGGTTTCTGTGAAGAAAGATACAGCACAGGCACCAACGGGGACACCGAATCCCACATCTGCAGCGCCAACGGGAACACCAGGTACAACAGAAGTGCCGACAGCAGCTCCGACAGAGGCTCCGGATAGCACGGTGGCACCAACGACAATGCCGGATGTAACTCCGGTTCCGACACCAGATGTCCCGAAAGATCCAGGCAGCAGTACAGAGGAAGGAAAAATTCTGGTAGCATATTTTTCATGGAGTGGTACCAGTGAGAGAATCGCACAAAATATTATTTCCCAGACTGGGGCAGATTCTTTCCGGATTGAGAGGGAAACACCTTACAGTGATGACTATACTACCATAGCATATGGAGAGGCAAAGGATGAGGCAGATAATAATGCCCGCCCACCGCTGAAAGATCCGCTGGAATCAGTGGCAGCGTATGATAAAATCGTACTCTGTTATCCAATCTGGTGGCACACTGCCCCGATGACAGTTGGTACCTTTTTAGAAAGCTATGATTTGACAGGGAAGACGATTTATCCAGTTTCCCAGTCGGCATCCATGGATAGATCCCAGTATGATCAGTCTGTTGCCTTTGTCAAAGAATGTGCAAAAGGTGCGGTAGTGGATGATGGACTGTTCACAAAAGATAACGATGCTATTCGGGAATATATAAAGAATACGGTATTAAGGTGAGAAATAGATACAGGAACTGTTGGTGCTGGATGTAAAGAAAAGTTCTTACTTTGCAGGAACGGGAGTTACTTATCAACATGCAGCGTCAAGTTTGTTTTGCTGGGATCAGAAAATCATGAACTGGTTATTTGAAAAATAAATAGCAAGGAGGAAAATTCAATGAAAGTATTGATGATTAATGGCGGCCCCCATGAGGAAGGCTGCACCTATACAGCTTTAAAAGAAGTAGCAAATACGCTGGCAAAGGATGGGATTGATTCAGAGATTGTTTGGATTGGGAATAAACCCGTTGGCGGCTGTATTGCCTGCAAGGCATGTGTAAAAAAGGGAAAGTGTGTGTTTGATGATATTGTTAATGAGATCAGGGAGAAGGCGTATCACGCAGATGGTTTTATTTTTGGAACGCCGGTTCATTACGGTGCTGCCTCCGGAAACATGACCGCTTTTATGGACCGATTATTTTATTCGGAGCTGTGTGGTAATGGCAACAAGGCATTTTATATGAAACCGGCTGCGGCTGTAATTTCGGCAAGAAGAGCGGGAACTACGGCGACCTTTGACCAGATTAATAAGTATTTTACCATTCAGGAGATGCCGGTGGTATCTTCCCGTTATTGGAACATGGTTCATGGGGCGGCACCAGAGGATGTAAAGAAAGATTTAGAAGGACTGTATACCATGCGTGTGTTGGGAAGAAATATGGCATATATGCTGAAATGTAAAGAGGCTGCTGAGATGTCTGGAATATCCATGCCAGAGCAGGAACCAGCCATTTTTACAAACTTTATCCATGATTAGTATCATTGTGCCAATTCAGCAGATCGTGGTATGCGGATCACGAATAGAAATGAAATGGAGGCGGAATGATGAAAGCGAAACAAATCATAAAAATTATAATAGATATCTGTATGACTATCCTGTTGTTTGTTTTGATGGCGTTTCACTATGTGGGACCGCAGTGGCATGAGATCACAGGCGCTGCCATGCTGGTGCTTTTTATCCTGCACCATATCTTAAATGGGAACTGGTACAAGGCATTTGGAAAAGGAACATATCGTTCTGGCAGGGTATTCCTTACTGTGGTGGATGCGGTACTGCTGGTGGATATGTTATTGCTGATGTTCAGTGGAATTGCCATGTCCCGTTATGTATTTCGCTTTCTGGATATTCCAGTGAGCAAAGCATGGGCAAGGGGAATGCACATGACAGCATCCTATGCTGGTTTTCTGCTGATGGGATTCCATATCGGACTTCATTATGGCATGGTTATGGGAATGCTGAGAAAAGCTATCCCTGTTCTGGATACAAAGAAAGGTTCTGCGAAAGGAAATGTGGTCTGCACATGGGGGTTGCGGGTAATAGCTGCCATGATTGCTGTCTATGGTGTATATGCCTTGCATACAAGAAAATTTGTGGACTATATATCGCAGAAAGTCATGTTTGCTTTCTTTGATTATGAAGAGCCAGTTATTTATTTCATTATGGATTATGTAGCCATTATGGGATTGATGATATTCGTATCCTATTACCTTCAAAAGCTGTTACAGCGGCGGATACTGCCTGTTAGCGATGTAAAGCAGAAACAAAAGGAGTGATATGCGATGGAGATAAATAAAAAGAGCCTGAATAAATATGAATGGAGAAAGAAAAATGATTTATAGAGAATTTGGTAAAACGGGGATGAAAGTCAGCGCCATCGGAATGGGCTGTGAATATGTCTGGACAGCGGATGAGAAGACAGTTTGCGAGGTAGTACGGGCAGCAGTGGACGCTGGTGTCAATTACTTTGACCTGTTTGTGGGAACGCCCACGACACGGGAACATTATGGTGAGGCATTGAAGGGTGTTAGGGAAAAGGTATATCTGGCAGGCCATCTGGGCTGTGCGGATATAGAAGGCCAGTATGTCAAGACAAGGGATGAGGAACTTTGCCAGGAGTTTATGCAGCAGTTGTATGAAAAACTGCAGACAGATTATCTGGATGTTCTTTTTTTACATAACTGCGATGATTTGGAGGATTTAGACCATATACTGAACGGCTGGATGTATTCCTATGCCAGAGAGCTAAAAGAAACCGGGCATGCTAAGTTAATTGGCATCAGCACGCATAATACCAAAATTGCGATGGAAGCAGTAAAGAGCGGGAAGATTGAAGTTTTGATGTTTCCTGTTAATCCTTTATTTAATCTTCTCCCGCAGGATACAGCAGACGCCAGAATGAAGGGGCGGGAAGTCAAGGAAATGACAGAGGAGGAGAAAGCGGCATATCCGACAAAGCAGGAATTATATGCGCTCTGCGAGGAAATGGGCGTGCCGATTGTAGCAATGAAACCCTTTGCGGCAGGCAATATCCTAAAAGATCATGAGGAAGGACGATTAAAAGGACTTTTAGAGTTGACACCAGTGCAGTGTATCAGTTATATCCTGTCATTCCCGCAGGTGGCATGCCCTGTTCCAGGATTTGCCAGTGTGGAGGAATTGGAGCAGTCTCTGGAGTACCTGACTGCTACAGAGCAGGAGAGAGATTTCAGTGAAATTAATGACAGTCTGGTTGGAAAATTTGCGAATCAATGTATGTACTGCAACCACTGCCAGCCATGCCCGAAACAGATTGATATTGCGGAGGTAACGAAGCTGGCGGATATGGCAGAAAAGGAAATGACGGAAGATTTAAAGAAGCGGTATCAATCGCTGGATGCCAGCGGTAAAGATTGTATCCACTGTGGCAGTTGTACAAAGCGCTGTCCGTTTGGTATTGACGCATCTGCCAATATGCAGCGTGCACAGAAGTTATTTGGATGCTAGCTAAGAGAATTGTGTGTCATTTCTTTCAGCATACGGCGCTGCAGTTCATTGAACTGTATAGAACCGAAAAGATTGTAGGTTGGGAATCTAAAAATAGGTTCTCGACCTAATTTTTTACTCTAAACCGAACGACAATTCAGCTAATCATATCTGTTGTGCACAAGCCATTGTATTTAAAATAGTTTTGGATTATAATAACTATTGAGAAGGGAGGGCTTATTGTGAAGTTTTTTCATTTATCGGACTTACATTTTGGAAAACAGCTGCATGGATATGACTTGCATCTAGAACAGCGTAATTTTATATCACAGCTTTGTGATTGCTTAAAAAGTGAAAAGCCTGATGCGGTATTAATATCTGGTGATATATATGATAAATCAGTTCCTGCAAGCTCGGCAGTTTCGCTTCTTGACGAACTTCTTGTTGCTTTAGAAGATGTAACAGTGTTGATTATTGCAGGAAACCATGATTCAGCGGAAAGGCTTAGATATGGAAAAAGCTTTTTAGAAAAACACGATATACATATCTCTGTTATGCCACCTCAAAAAGAGGATGACAAACTAGAGAAGATTGTATTGAAAGATGAGTATGGCAAAGTAAATTTTTATATGCTTCCATTTTTAAAACCCAGTATGGTAAGACACTTTATGCCTGATGAGGCATCGCAGGGAGAACAAGCTATTATTGCAAAACTTATTGCTGATGAAGATATTGATTATTCAAGCAGAAATGTAATACTTACACATCAGTTTTATGTCAATGGCACTGTTATGCCTGTAATGTGTGATTCTGAGTTAAGACCTGTTTCGGCTGGTGGTACTGACGCTGTTGATATATCAGTGTTAGACGGTTTTGACTATGCGGCATTAGGGCATATCCACAGTGCACAGTATGTTAAGGAAGAAAAGTTTAGATATTGTGGAACGCCGCTTAAGTATTCAGTGAGTGAAGCTGGGCAGGATAAAAGTATAACAGTGGTTACTATAGGAGCTAAAACAGAGGGAATTTGTATAAATACACTTCCAATAAAGACAAAACACGATGTGTTAAAGCTTCGTGGCAGCCTTGCTGATATAATTGCTGCATCAAATGAAAGCAATAGGCAGGATTATGTCAGTATTACGCTTATTGATGATGACATACCAGAGATGGTAAAAGAGTATATTGAACCGTATTTTGAAAATATACTTGAAATTATAGTAGATAATAAAAGGACAAGACAGATACTTAATGAAGATGTTGCAGATTTTAAAGAACTTACACCTTACGAGGCATTTGGGGCATTTTTTAAAGAGGTGTTGGGGCGTGTAATGAATGAGCAGGAGGATACGCTTATTAAGGAGATTATAAGTGAGGTGAACAATGAGACCAATTAAACTTGTTATGTCGGCTTTTGGTTCATATGGCGGAGTTGAAATAATAGAATTTAATAAAATGCAAAATGGTCTTTTTCTTATTGCTGGAGATACAGGCTCTGGAAAGTCAACTATATTTGATGCAGTTATGTTTGCACTTTATGACACTATGAGCGGCAAGGAAAGAAAAAGTATTATGATGAGAAGTGAATATGCATCAGAGGACAGAGAGACATTTGTGGAATTTACATTTAGTTATGGAGAAGGCAGCGATGTATATACTGTAAAAAGATATCCCGCATATGAGAGAAGAAGTAAACGAAGGAATAAAGATGGCAAATATAATATTATAAGACAGCAGGGCAAAGTCGAGCTTACAATGCCTGATGGTGTACAATTTAATGGAAAGATAATACAGATTAATGAAAAAATAGAAGAAATTGTAGGGCTTACGGCAGAGCAGTTTAATAAAATTGCACTTATTGCACAAGGGGAATTTCAAGAGCTTGTTATGGATAAAACTGGTAGGCGAAAGGAGATATTTCGTCAGATTTTTTCTACACAGGTGTATGGTGATATTGAAGATGCTATATTTAAGAAATACAAATTAGAAGTAGCAAAGTTAAAAGATAATTCTATAAAACTTGGTGAACTTTTTAATACTACAGATATATTGGAAGATAGCCCATATAGGCAAAATTGGAAAGAGGCATTTGAGAAAAAAGACACTGAGCCAGAAGGGCTTGTAAGTGTTTTGCAAGCTGAACTTGTGCGCTTAGAAGAGATATATAATAGCAAATGCGATGTGTATAAAGAAAAAGAGAGAGAATATAATGATTTAAATAAATTAATAACTAGAGGCAGAGAGAAAAATAAGTTGATTGACAAGCTAGAAGTTCTTAAAGCTAAAAAAGAAAAGCTTGACAGATTAAAAGAAGAAATAGATAATAAAGAAACTTTATTAGAGCTTGCAGGGAAAGCGGCGCAGGTATCATTTGCAGAAAAAAATTATATTAATAGAAAAAAAGATTATGATAGTGCGCTTGCAAAGTTAGAAAAACTTAAACTAGACGAAAATAACTTAAAAAAGCAGTATGATGAAGCGGACAGAGATTATAAACAGGCAGATAGAGAATACAGTAGTCTTATGCCTGAATATATAACAAAGAGAGATAGATTTAAACAGGCAATTTTAAAGTATCAGGTCGTTGAAGAGAAAGAAGAAGAATTAAAAGAGTGTGATGCTAGTCTTAAAAAAACTGTTTCTAATATGACAAAAGAGACTAAAAAACTTGAGAAGATAAGAGAGGATATTGCTGTTTCTGAAAATATTTTAAAGTCTTATGAAAATTTGAATCTTAGTATGGAATGGGTGAAGTCAGAACAGAAACAATATGAAGAAGAGTATCTTTTACTTGATAAGTTTAAAAATCGCTTGCAGATTTGCGAAGATAAGAACAAATCTCTTGAGGCTGTGGAAAAAGAATTGCTTTTATCTGTAGAGGCATGGGAAAAAAGCCGCAGGAAACATGAAGATTATAATAGAATGTACATAGCGTGTCAGTCAGCATTTTTAGCAGAAAGGCTTGTGTTAGAAGAGCCATGTCCTGTGTGTGGTTCTACAAGCCACCCATATCCAGCACAGATGCCAAAAGACGCTGTTACAGCAGATATGGTTAAGAGGGCGTTGACAAAGGAGAAAAAATGCGAAGAGCATAAGGACACTATTCAGAAAGAAGTAGAAAATTTGCAAAGTGCACTTGCAGCGGACAAGGCTGTGTTAGATGAATATGCAGCACAGCTTTTTGATAATAAATATACTTTAGCATCAGTAAATAGTCTTATAGAGGAAAAAGAAACTTCACTTTCAGCAAAGAAAAATAATGTATTAGAAAAGATTAAGGAACTTGAAACAAAAGCATCAGATAGAGAATTAAAACAGAAAGAACTTGAAAAGCTTACAAAGAGACAAAATAAAATAGTATCAAGCATTGAAAGTATAGAGCAGGAAATGCACAAGTTAGAGATTAGAACTGAGGGACTTAAAAAAGAAATAGAGACATTAAAAACTTCTCTTGGGTATGACACTAAAGAAGAACAAGAGAAAAATCTTAAAGAATGTGAAACACAGTTAAATATACTTGAGAAAAGTCATAAAGATGCTGATGCTGCATTTAAGAAAGTGCAAAAAAAACTCACTTCTGTACAGGGAGCACTTAAAGAGGCAGGAAAACAGACTGAGGAATATTTATGCAGCCTTGAAGAACTATTAAAAGTATTTGAAAATACATTTAAAGAGAATGGCTTTAAAAGTGCTTCGGATTATAAAAATGCTATAATTGATACAAAGATTATGAAAGCTATGGAAGATGAGATAAAAGCATATAAAGAAAACTGTATAAAGGCGCACACAGGTATTCAAACTATATTAGAGCAGCTTGATAATACAAGTAAAATAGAGCTTGCTGAACTGGAAAGAGAGCTTGGAGATATTAATACAAATATGTCTGATATAAAAAGTGAAATTGACAGATATAATTTTTGTATACAGAGCAATAATAAAACGGTAGAAAGAGTTAATATTCTTATGCAAGAACGCACCCATATTGCAGAAAGGCTTAGAGTTGTAAAATCACTTAATGAAGTTGCCAATGGAAAAGTGCATTTCCAGACTTATATACAGAGACAGTATTTTAAACAGATTATACAGGCAGCAAATACAAGGCTTATTGGTATGGCATCAGGTAAATTTTTGCTTAAATGTCGTGATATAGGCACAGGAGGACAAGGCGAGATGGGGCTTGAGCTTGATGTATATAATCCTCTTACTGGCAAATCCAGAGATGCACACACACTTTCTGGTGGTGAGACATTTATGGCATCGCTTTCAATGGCACTTGGGATGGCTGATATTGTACAAAATACTGTTGGTAAGACAAAGCTTAACACTATGTTTATAGATGAAGGGTTTGGCTCACTTAGTGATGATGTAAGAAATAATGCAGTAAAAGTGCTTTTAGAGCTTGCAGGAAATAATAGACTTGTCGGAGTGATATCACACGTTTCTGAATTAAAAGAACAAATACCAAATAAGCTTGTAGTAACTAAAGGAAACAATGGGAGCAGTGTAAAATGGGAGGAATAATATGCAGTGTAAAGATGTACAAAGCAAGTTTATTCCATTTATTAACGATGAGTTAAACTATAAAGAATTAAAAGGTTTTCTTGAACATATAAGGCAGTGTAAAAACTGCCATGAAGACTATGATTTTTATTATACAATGATTATAGGTATGCGCTATTTAGACAGTGATAACAGCACAGCAGAAATTGAGATGGATTCAGAACAGTTGTTAAATGATGCAGAACGCTATCTTTTACAGTACAAAATACTAAAAGGTGAGAAAATACTTTTACTTATAGTAATATGTATAATGCTTATATTGTTGTTGTAAGACAAATTATATTAAATAGAGGTTAATAATGAGTGAAAAAATAGTACTTATAGATGGACACAGTATATTACACAGAGCTTTTTATGGGCTGCCAGATTTGACTAATAAAGAAGGTATGCATACAAATGCAGTATATGGTTTTCTTAATATAATGTTTAAAATACTTGATAAAGAAAAACCAGACTATCTGGCTGTTGCATTTGACGTACATCAGCCTACATTTCGCCATGAAATATATGCTGAATATAAGGGTACAAGAAAACCTATGCCAGAGGAATTAATAGAACAAGTACCTGTTATGCAGGAGTTGCTTAGGTCCATGGAAATGCCTGTCATCTTACAAGGCGGTTTTGAAGCAGACGATATACTTGGTACATTGGCAAAAAAAATGGAAAGTGAGGGCAAGCAAGTTACGCTTGTATCAGGGGATAGAGACCTTTTGCAGCTTGCCTCAGATACAATAAAGGTAAGTATTCCAAAGACAAAAAAAGGTGGTTCAGAAGTTGAAGAATACTATGCCAAAGACGTAGTTGAAAAGTATGGTGTAACACCTTCCCAGATTATAGATTTAAAAGGGCTTATGGGAGATACTTCTGACAATATACCAGGTGTACCAGGAGTAGGCGAAAAGACAGCAGTAAAGATACTTTCTGCATTTTCATCTATAGAAGAGGCATATGCACATATAGATGAAGTTATACCAAAGAGAGCACAGACACTTCTTCGTGACAATAAAGAGCTTGCTTTTCTTAGTAAGAAACTTGCAACAATTAAAACAGATTGTGACATTGCTTTTTCACTGGAAGATGCAAAAATCGGCAATCTTTTTACTCCTGCTGCCCTTGAATGGATTAAAAAGCTTGAATTTAATTCGCTGATAAAGCGTTTTAAAAAAGATATAATGCCACAAGCTGTTATAGAAACAAAAAACTTTAATTATATAAATGATATAAAATCTGCCAATGCTTTTGTAGACAAACTTATAAATGCAAAACCAGATGTAGTAGGAATTGCATTTATGGGGGATGAGTGGACAAGTGCTGGTGCAAATAAGAAAAAGCAGGATAAAAGTGGAGGTCAGTTAAGTTTTTCTTTTGATACACTTGAGCAGGGTATAGGTATAGAAATACCAAAGGAAAATGAATATTTTTTTTATGGTTTTAGCATAAGTTATAGTGTAGATGGAGCGTGTCAAACGGTATGTATGTTTAAAGATAACAATCTTACAGGGGATTTTATTATAGAGCTTTATAAAAAGATTGCATTAAATGTAAGCAATATTGCACTTATTGATTATAAAAACAGCCTTCATTTGATATCATCTGATGATACACTTGCATCTACAGTTCCCGCACTTAATCAGGTTTTTGACCTCTCCATTGCGGCTTACCTTATAAATCCACTTAAAGAAAAATATATGGTAGATGATATTGCAAGAGATTATCTTAATATAGAAGTAGTGCCGTATTCAGAAAGATTTGGAAAAAGTAGTATTAGTGATATGATAACATCCTGTGAAGAAATGGATAAAAATAAACTTCTTGACTATACAGGCACACTTTCTTATGTTTCGTGCATGGCATATGCGCCTCTTGTAAAAGAGCTAAATGAGCAAGGAATGTACAAGCTTTTTAAAGAAATAGAAATGCCAGTTGCATTTTATCTTTATAAGATGGAGCGTGTAGGTGTAAAGGCAGATAGAAAAGTGCTTGATGAGATGTCCAAACTTCTTGACACCAAAATTAATGCGCTTGAAACAGATATATATGACCTTGCAGGAGAAGAGTTTAATATAAACTCTCCAAAACAATTAGGAGTAATATTATTTGAAAAATTAAAACTTCCCAATGCTAAAAAGACAAAGAGTGGTTATTCAACATCAGCAGATGTATTAGAAAAACTAAAAAAAGAAGACCCTATAGTTTCAAAAATACTTGACTATAGACAGGTTAGTAAACTTAAATCCACATATGCAGATGGTCTGCCTGTTTATATTGAAAATGATAAGCGAATCCGTGGCAAATTTAATCAGACGATTACTGCTACAGGCAGAATAAGCAGCACAGACCCTAACTTGCAAAATATCCCAATAAGAATGGAATTAGGGCGAGGGCTTAGAAAAGTATTTGTACCAGAAGATGGCTATCTGTTTTTAGATGCTGATTATTCACAGATAGAGCTTAGAGTGTTAGCACATATGTCAGGTGATAGTGAGCTTATAGAAGCATATAAAAAAGGAGAAGATATACACAAGATAACTGCTGCTAAAGTATTTCATACACCACTTGAAGACGTGACCAGCTTACAGCGGCGCAATGCTAAAGCTGTTAATTTTGGGATAGTCTATGGTATAAGCGCATATGGACTTTCACAAGACCTTGATATATCTAAACAAGAAGCAGATAATATTATCAAGCAGTATTTTGCAACATATCCAAAAATTAAGCTATTTCTTGATGATATGGTAAATACTGCAAAAAAGACAGGGTATGCACAGACAATGTTTGGTCGTAAAAGATTAGTGCCAGAGCTTTCTTCAAACAATTATGTGCAAAAATCGTTTGGAGAACGAATTGCTATGAATTCACCTATACAGGGAACAGCAGCAGATATTATAAAAATAGCTATGATAAATGTGGCAAAAAGACTTGAAGAAGAAAATTTAAAATCAAGGATTGTTTTACAAGTGCATGATGAACTGTTGGTTGAAACCTATATAGAGGAAAAAGAAGAAGTCAGACATATACTTCTTGAAGAAATGCCAAAAGCTGCAGATTTAAGTGTACCACTTGTAGTTACAGTGGAAGAGGGAAATAATTGGTTTGAGGCACATTAAAAGTAGTGGAGGACATAAAAATGTTTGTTTTAGGAATTACAGGCGGCGTAGGCAGTGGGAAATCATTTGTGGCAAAACGTATAGGTAAAAGATATAATGCGCATCTTCTTATTGCAGATAAACTTGGACACGTTGTAATGAAACCAGGAAGTTCTGGGTTTAGGAAAATAGTATATAAATTTGGTGAAGACATTATAGACAGTGATGGTACTATTGACAGAAAAAAACTTGCTGATATTATATTTAGTAATGATGTAGCACGAAATGAGTTAAATGCAATAATTCATCCAGAAGTTATGTCATATATAAAAAAATATATTGATGACAGAAAGGATATGGAAGGAATTATAATTGTTGAGACTGCGATTATGTATGAAACAGGGTGCAATAATTTATGTGATGAAATATGGTACGTGTATGTACCAACAGATATAAGAATAAAAAGGCTTTCTGTTAGTCGTGGGTATTCAGAGGAAAAGTCACAATCTATTATAGGAAGTCAGAAACCAGATAAATTTTTTATAGACAGGGCAGACAGAGTTATTGACAATTCAGGCAGCAGAAATAGCTTAAATGCAGTAATTGACACATTGTTTGAAAGTTTTGAAAAGGATGAAAAGTATGGATACAATGGAACAGCGCAGAAATGCGATTGTAGAGTTTATTAATAAGAATGGAAATATTACGTTTGCGCAACTGGAGAAAAAATTTCCTAATGTGTCACAGATGACATTGCGTACAGATTTAAAATCGCTGGACGAAATGAGAAAAATTGTACGTGTTCATGGGGGCGCTAAATCAGTTGAGGTAGTTCTTGGAACAGATGATTATATATGGCAGCGTGCTGTCAGAAACGTAGAGGAAAAAGAAACTATTGCAAAAAAGGCTATAAAATTTATTAGACCTAATATAACTGTTTTCTTAGATTCGGGAAGTTCAACAACAGCACTTGCAAAAATATGGCCAGACCAGCCAGATTTTATATTTACCAGCAGTATGGCATGTGCTATGGAACTTTCTAAATTAAAACAGCCTACAGTATTTGTTGTGGGTGGTGAACTTAACAAGTATAGTATGAGTGTGTGTGGTTTACAGGCGATAGAATCAGTTAAAAAAGTTAATTTTGATTTAGCTGTGCTTGGAGTGACAAATTATTCCTCAGATGCTGGTTTTTCTTGTAGTGTTTTAATGGAATCTTATTTAAAACAGATAGTGATTAGACAAGCTGCTGAAAAGATTGTGCTGATGGATTCTTCTAAAACTGAAAAGAAAAGTATATTTCAAATATGTTGGTTAAAAGAAGTAGATATGGTAATTTCAGACCAAAATATTTCATCGGAGTTTAGGATGGAATGTGAGGAAGATGGTGTTGATTTGCTGTAGTGGGAGTAAAAAAAGTAGTAAATGCAAGTAAGATGATTGTGAATGAATGATTGTAAAGTTAATGACTGTGAAATGAATGACTGTGAGCCGACAAGTTTTGATGTGTTTTACGGACAGGCACGCTTTCGCTTGAATTCCAACGCAATGGTGCATAAAATCCCATAAGACGGGATTTAAGCACCAGCGTTTCCATAC
>DESG01000172.1 GCA_002361175.1 Lachnoclostridium sp. UBA3320
CCAAAAGACTAATTGAAGTTAAATACTTCATTTACATTGCATCACTGTATGACATACAATAAGGTGTTGCCGAAATATCAACACCTTTGTCGCCACCCTTTATATCGTTGTTTCATAATTCATGCTGTGACACTATCCAGCCACTTGACAATTCCCCTTTTCCTCTGTAAAATGTTGTTTGTGTCATATAATACAATACATAAACAATATTTTAATTTTTGAATGGAGTGATTATTTGGATTCTGGGGACGCGTCGAAGATAGCAATATTATTTATACTGCTGCTTCTCTCTGCTTTCTTTTCATCAGCAGAGACTTGTTTGACAACTGTAAACAAAATGCGCATAAAATCTATGGCAGATGAAAATATTAAAAATGCTGCGCTGGTTCTCAAGCTTATTGAAAACCCTACTAAGCTTTTAAGCACGATTCTTATTGGCAACAATATAGTGAACCTCTCTGCATCTTCACTTACTACTACATTCGCTATAGGACTGGCTAAAAAGGCTGGATTGGCAACAATGGAAAGTATTATTACAGGAGCAGCTACAGGCATACTTACAATACTAGTAATTGTATTTGGTGAAATAATCCCAAAGTCATTTGCATCTATGAACAGTGAAAAAATGTCACTTATATATGCAAAGCCTGTCTATATGCTGACTAATATACTCTATCCGCTTTCTTTTATATTTGACAAACTTTCAAATGGGCTTCTTAAATTGCTGCATATAAACAATGCTGAACGCCCTGCAATAACAGAAAATGAACTTCGTACAATTCTTGATTTAAGTCACGAAGAAGGTGTTATTGAGACAGTAGAGAGAAAAATGATTACAAATGTTGTCGATTTTGGAGATTCTCTTGCAAAAGATGTTATGGTACCCAAAATGGATGTTGAATTTGCCAGTGTAGATTTATCATATGATGAACTTATAGGATGTTATTCTAAAGAAAAATATTCACGTATGCCTGTATATAATGACAGTCGTGACAATATTCTTGGAATAGTAAACCTAAAAGATGTATTTTTCTATCATGGGTCTAAAGAAGATTTTCATATTACTGATGTAATGAGAGAGGCTTATTTTACCTATGAATACAAAAAAATCTCAGAACTGTTTTTTGAGATGAAACGAGACTCTATTACAATGGCGATTGTACTTGACGAATATGGTGCAACGTCAGGTATACTTACAATGGAGGACTTAATCGAAGAGATAGTTGGCGATATACGTGATGAATATGATGCGAATGAAGAAGATGATATTACAAAGATAGATGATGAAAATTATATTTTGCTTGGTATAGCCAAGCTTGATGATATTGATGAACTTCTTGGAATAAAAATACAATCTGAAGATTATGATTCTATAGCTGGTCATATAATCAATCTGCTTGGTCACTTTCCATGCGCAGGTGAATCTGTTACAGATGAATTTGCTAGATACACAGTTATTGAATCATCTAAAAATCGTATAGATAAAGTAAAACTTCACATTCTTCCAAGACCAGAAGATGATGAAGCTGAAGAAAAAAGTAAAAATTTGGACAGTGAATCTGAAAATTAAAAATATAATAGCAGTTCCATCTGTATTTTCCTTTAATAGAAGACTAGATGGAACTGTTTTTGTGATAATATTATTTTTTACAAAATATTATGAAATACTGTCAGGCTTACAATTTTCAAATACACATTTTGCAATTTTTATACCCATTGCTTTATCGACTGCACCTCCACTGTACTCTGACACGCATCTTCTAAATACACAGTTATTTATAAATCCTTTTTTCCCATATATTTGCACTCCAGCACCACTCTTTGCACGACAGTTTATAAACACACATCTGTCAATATTGCCGCCTTGGCTGTATATCGCTCCTTTCTGACAAAAGTTAAATATGCAGTCTGATATTTCAGGCTGATATGCATTATAAATTGCACGTCCTCCACTCATATTGCGAAAAAGAGATTTTGTAACATTTATTCTAGTTCTCAATATATTTATTCCGCCAGTCTTTAACATTCCATCTATCTCACAATGATAAATAATACATTCTTTTGCATTGTCAAGATATACCATATCATTACTTTCAAGATAATTAGAAATAAGCTTTGTGTTCTTTATTATTAACTGTCCTTTACATTGCAAAGGATAATTCAGGTAAATATTTGCATTTTCTATAACAAGTTTTCCGTTGTTTTCAATTAATATAGGACAGTCTATTATCGTAGATACATTAATATGATATTCATCTTTTATTATTAGCGGTTTTTTCAGTGCTATATGCTGTACTATCTCTGCTCCCGTAGGGTGACAATCAAAATATTTTAAATTATTTATATTGCCATCTATTCCACCAGAATAATATACTGCTGCACCATAGTCTGCCACATTACACCTTGTAAAACGACATTCTGAGATAACAGTATCGCTTATGCCATAGACAGCTCCTCCACGCTTTGCCTCACAGTCATAAAAACGGCAGCCTGTAATATTGACCTTGCCGCCTCTTGCCATAATCGCACCACCATCTTCTGGTGAATAACAATTAGAAAAGCTTGTATCTGTAATGTTAAGTTCTTTTCCCCAGAATCGCACCGCTGCACCTCTGGTAGTGTTATATATATTGGAATTTTGTATACTTACAACACCTTCTTGGGCTCTTATAAACATTCCATAATTGCGGCAATCGGCTTCTACAAAAGAAAGTTCTGCGCTGCTGTCAGCATTGTGCAAATTTATACATGCTCTATGATTTCCTGATTTACGTACAATCTTAGAATTAGTTATAACAAGACTGCCGCCTTCAAGTGCTATATTGCCAAATATTCGTATAACAGCATTATCTATTACAAGGCTCATGCCATTTTTTAAAACTATATCTTCATAAATATTGCATTTATCAATTAGTCTAAAATATTTCTTCTCATTTAAGATTTTTTGTGTAAATTCAGTTGTTTCTGTAATCTGCATTATGTAGTATTTTAAATCTGATATTTCCAGTCCTTTTATTTTTTCTTCAAGAATAGCTGCAAACCTCTGACACTCTTCGACATTTTCTTCATATGCATATTCAACAAATCTTTGAAGAAGTGACATTTTATCTCTTGATACTCCGAAAAGTCTGGCAAAAAGTTCTATGGATTTTTTACTGTCTTCTGCTATGTTTCCATCATGTATTGACACATTAATAAGATCCATTATAAGAAAAGCAATATCTTTAACTGTTGTAAGATGATCAAGCAGATAATCTACCACTGTTGCATTATCTCTGGATTTTCTCATTGCCCAAGCAATATCAGATGATTCTAGTTTAAGTCCTGCTTTAATAAGGCGTTCTAGTTCAAAGTTATTTAAAGGTGCTATACTTTTGTCTACTTGAGCCTGTAGAATTATAGCCGCACAATATATAACTTTAAAATCTTTTGGCATTGTACAAAGCGGATGTTCAGGTGTCATCCACAGTTTTCTTCTCATATTAAACTTTGTAAGAATATCTAAAATCACACTAACCACCTCCACTAACGCACTGTAAGCTCAAAATCGTCCTCGTATACATTAAATATCTCTGTTCCAGCAGGAATACAATTATTACATTCACAGCTACTTACGAACTGTCCAAATTTTTGATATTTAAAATAAACTGCTGAACCAAGATAAACTGCCCTGCACTTGTTAAAAATACAGTTTTCAATCTTTACACTGCCAATAGATTCAGACTGTATAGCACCACCATAATCTGCTACAGACTCATTAAATATGCATCTTGACATAGTCATTTTAGCAGAGCCAAAAAGTGCAACTGCACCTGCATCATTGTTAAAAAATCTGGTATTTTCTATAAGGAATGAAAGACCATTAAAATTTATTGCACGCTCTATGGCTGTTTTTCGTATTTCACTTTCTTTAATAATAAGTCTGCCAGCTTCCTGCCTTAAAAACCCACAATTTTTCTCACAGTCAATAAATGAATTTTCTATATTAGCTACAGCAGTTTCTTTAAAATCCATCCAGTATGGCTCTTCGCACTCTTTTACCTTTACTCTTGCCTCCTTTAGTCGTACTCTGCCACCAGTAGTTTTTATCATACCTTTCATAGTTATACTAGCTCCATTTATCAGTAAAGAGCCACCACGCTCTATTGTTATATTACCGTCTATTTCTACAGGTTTATCTAATATAACTGTCTGTCCCGCCCTGATATTAATATTTTCATAATGCTCTTCCATATAGAATTCTGGGAAAAAGTACACAAGAATCTTATAGCTTATATCATAACCTTCATTTTGAAATTCTCTATAACACTTTATTGCCGCCTCTACATCATTTTCCTTTGCAGCTTTATTAAACTTTTCAAAAAATGTGCACTCTACATCTGAAAACCTAAAAACCTTTACATAGTTTTCAAGAATGCCTTTACAGTATTCTTGTGACCACAGAGATAATCTGTACAATTTGTATATATCTGCCATAAAACAATACTGTGTTTCTTTGTTGTTGACTTTTTTAAAAAATTCTGCAATCCTAAAATCAAAATAATTGTTTATATCAACAATTATTTGGCTTCTGCTTTTCTGTGAAATACATATACTGTCAAGCATTGTCTCAAAACAAGACTGCAATTCTGTAACAGCTTTTAGATTGCCAACTGCCATCACACCAAGTCCATAACAGTAAAGATATTTAAAGCTTTCATCTCTGTCTGACATTGGATGGCTCTTATATTCAAGTTCACTTTGGCGTTTTTTCAAGTATTCCAGAATATCCATTCATATCACCACCTATTTGATTATCTTTCTATAGATTATATACTTTCTATGGATTTAAATCAAATACCAAAAATCATGATACAAGTGGATTTAAATTGTTTATAGAATTATTTTGATAGATTTCCCTTTTTCTTTTACGGATATCTAATAGATTTTTTTTAACCATTATAGAAGATTTTTTACAATGACGCATAAAATATTCATTTTCTCGACACGATGCCTTTTCATAATTCCTATTTAGAAATTGTACCACACGCCCCTGCGACATCGATTCTAATAATTCAATATTATATGGAATAATTCCAATCTTATCTTTTGGAATGTGATATTCGTAACATATCCTGCGATAATTAAATAAAAGTTCTGGTTGATATGAACCAATTAGATAAACAGCCTTTTCTTGTATAGATGAATAATTATCAAAAAATTCTCTAAGAGATGCTTTATCTTGTAACAAATTTACAACTACCATATCAGCTTCATAAAGAATCGTATTAGAGCTTAAATTTTCATTACGTTCAGTATCTATAAATACATTGTCTGAAAATAATTCAAGATTATAGAAAAGTTCTTTATAAACAAGACTAAATTCATAATTAAATACTTCTTTATTTACTATATAACTTTGTGGAAGATAATATATGTTTGTATACAACAGTGGCAATGCTGCATGACGGATAAGGTCTTCTCCATTTTTTCCCGAGTATATACCTTTTAATACATATTCAATTCCATCTCTATTGTAGTACCTTCCGTTCTCTTTAAGCTGCTCTATCTGCTCTCTCGCAAGCACTATATCTGATATACTATTTATACTGTAATGATTTTCTAAAAGAACTGCTCTGCCAGCTCCCGCTATTGATGTAAGTGTCGCAATACAAACCATATTTGTTGTAACTCCGCTTTTTCCCCTGATGTTACTCCAAAAAGCTATTTTCACTATTTCCTCCATTCTGCTAACTTATTTGTTAGACTCCCAACCACCTGATTTCCCCTAAAAAACAGGTTTTTCTTTAGAACGAAATATATAATATCTAAATTTTAGAATTTCGTAAAGCAGTTTTTTGACAATATGACAAATTTCTACATATTTAACATATTTTCGACAAAAAATTTTGAATAAAGCCAAAAAATACCATCATATAGATGGTATTTTTATTGCTATAAATGTTCAAATACAGCTTTTCTATGTCTACATATATTTTTTATTAAATATTATACT
>DESG01000165.1 GCA_002361175.1 Lachnoclostridium sp. UBA3320
AGTTTATATAGTTAAATATAAACTACCATAAAAATCAATTTTATATCATATATATTTCAGCACCCAAGCTATTCAATTTTTCTTCCAGTTTTTCGTATCCTCTTAAAATATATTCAATATTATTTACATTAGTTGTACCTTTAGCTGCTAATCCCGCTAATACTAAACTTGCTCCTCCTCTTAAGTCTGTTGAATTAACTTTTGTACCATACATTTTTTTTGTTCCTTTTATTATTGCTGTTTTTCCTTCTATATTTACTTTGGCTCCCATTTTTTGTAGTTCTCCGAGATATTTGTATCTATTTTCAAATATATTTTCTACGATAACTGAAGTTCCAGATGCTACACAAAGACACGATGCTATTATTGCCTGCATATCTGTTGGAAATCCTGGGTATGGCATTGTTCTTATATCCATTGCTTTTAATCTTTTTGGAGCCTTTAAATGTATCTCGTTTTCCTTTATTCCAATTTTACACTCTGATTCAGTTAGTTTTTCTAAAAGTGGAGCTATATGATTTATGTTTACTTTTTTTAATAATATTTCCCCTCCAGTAATTGCTGCTGCACATAAAAGAGTTCCTGCTTCTATTCTGTCTGGCATAACATTATAACTTACATCTTTAAGTTTTTCTACTCCTTCTATTTTTATAATATTACTTCCTGCTCCTTTTATTTTTGCTCCCATTCTGTTTAAGAAATTTTGTAAGTCTATAATTTCTGGTTCCATTGCTGCATTTATAATAGTTGTTGTTCCTTTTGCAAGTACTGATGATAACATAATATTTTCTGTTGCTCCAACACTTGGGAAATCTAAATTTATCTCAGTTGGCTTTATTTCTTCAGTTTCACATATTATTTTGCCGAAATTTTTATTAATGGTTACACCTAATTTTTCAAATCCTTTTAGATGTAAATCTATTGGTCTTGAGCCAATATCACACCCCCCTGGATATGAAAATGTAACTTTCCTATATCTTCCGAGTATCGCTCCTGCAAATATAACAGATGAACGCATTTGCCTCATTAAACTTTCTGGTATTTTAAATTCTGTTATAATACTCGAGTCTATTATTATTTTATTTTGGTTCTTCTTAACCTTACAGCCTAATTTCTTTAATATTTCTATCATCATTTGTGTGTCATGAATATCTGGAACATTATAAAGCTTTGTAATTCCCTTGTTTAATACACTTGCTGCCATTATTGGCAAAGATGCATTTTTTGACCCAGAGACATAAGTTTCTCCTTGTAACTTTTTGCCTCCTTCTATTATGTAACTTGACATTTTTTCTCACATTCCTTTCATAAAGTACTTTTTTTAATATTTTATGAATAGAAAATGTAAGTTGTTACTTATATGGTATAAAATTGTCGAAATCGAGTAGAGGATAACACTTAATGTGTTTTTCCCCTCTCACACCACCACTCAAGCGGTTCTCGCAAGTGGCGGTTCAATTTATATTAAATATGAACTTTTTCATATTGGTCTAGTAGAAATACTAGACCTCTTTTTCTTAATCTTTCATTATTTATTGCAAATTGAATATATCTAGTTTTGCATATTTGATAATAACCTTTTCTTGTATTTGCACAATTAAATGCTATTTCAAATGGAACTCCTAATTTTTGTAAGCTTTCACATTTCTTACGTATCTTTTTCCATTGTTTCCAAATTATAACTCTTATTCTTACCCTTAGGTGTTCATCAATTTCAGTGATTTTATTTTTCATACTTGCTATTCTAAAGTAATTTACCCAACCTCTAACAACATAATTTATTTTCTTAATTCTATTATCTAAACTAATACTCCAACTTCTATCGGTTAACTGTTTTAGTTTTCTTACTAGTTTTTGATATGATTTTAGATGTGGTTTTGGTTTCCATTGTCCTTTTGGACTTTTCCAAAAACTAAATCCTAAGTATTTCGTTTGTGTTGGTCTTGTTACCTTGCTCTTTTCTGCATTTACTTTTAATCCTAGTTTCTTTTCAATAAATTTTGTTATTGATGCTAAAACTCGGTTTGCTGCTTTTTCACTTTTAACAAGTATTATACAGTCATCAGCATATCTTACAAAGTTTAGTCCTCTTGCTTCGAGTTCTTTATCTAGTTCATTTAACATTATATTACTTAATAATGGACTTAGATTTCCTCCTTGTGGTGTTCCTACTGTTGTTGCTTTAACTATTCCTTTTTCCATTACTCCTGCACTTAGATATTTTCTAATTAATGACACTACATCTCCATCAGTTATTGTCTTTCCTATTATTGTTATTAATTTATCTTGATTTACTGTGTCGAAAAATTTTTCTAAGTCAATATCTACTATCCATTCATATCCATCATTCAAATATTCCAATGCCCTAATTACTGCTTGTTCACAGCTTCTATTAGGTCTAAATCCAAAACTATTATCATTAAATTGCTTTTCAAAAATTGGGCTTATTACTTGAAATATTGCTTGTTGTATTATTCTATCTGTCACTGTTGGTATGCCTAGATTTCTCATTTTACCATTTTCTTTTGGTATTTGAACTCTTTTCACAGGTTGCGGTTTATATTTTCTTTTTCTTATTTGGTTTATTATTCTGTCTTTATTTTCTTTTAAGTAATCAAATTCTTCTTCTACTGTTATTCCATCAACTCCTGCTACTCCTTTGTTTGCTACAACTTTCTTGTATGCCTTGTTTAAATTGTTTTGATTAAGAATTTCTTCTAAAAGTTCCATATCTGTTTCCTCTTTTCCTTTCCGTAGATAGATAAAATATTGATTTTGAGTAACCCTCTGAGATACGCTCATACTCTCCTCATTAACACATTCTAACTATTATCTATCACTAAATTTTCGGTAGTGAAAACACTACAAATTGTTCAGTCCTTCGAAAAAAAAAAATTTTTCCTACTATGACCTCTGCTGACTTCTTGTGATAAACCTTTTTCGACCATATTTCATTCTATGTACTCCTCGTCGTTTCCTAACTACTCTATGCTCACAAGACCTCACAGGGTAAGCCGTTTAACTTTCCTCATTTACTCGCTTGATTTACTATACAAGGTTACGTATATCTTTTGGGCTTTGACTTGTAATGTAGCCTTACCCTCTTGTATAGCCTTAATATCAAGTTTTTGTACATCGAGCCATGATTTTGATACACACTTCCTCCACTTCCACCTCACGATGGATAGCTTGTGTTTCTCTAATTGGTTGGCGATATATACCCCCAATACGGACTTTCACCGATTAGCTAAACGACATGCCTGTCGCACATT
>DESG01000159.1:0-2019 GCA_002361175.1 Lachnoclostridium sp. UBA3320
AGAAAATCTCCCCTACTCGATTTCATACCCTCATTCGTAGTAAACAACTATCCCTATTTGCCAAGATTTGACTCGTTTTGTCAGACAACTGCCACTAAATCTCGACTACCAACCGTGCTACCGTGTTAAATGCATTATTTTCATAAACACAGAGTTCAAATTTACAAACGAGGGTTCAAATTTAAGCACGCTCCTGTTTAAAATCTACCAAATAATAATGACTCTCGTACACATCCAATATGCCCCAACTCCTTGTTTTCAGTGGTTTTCCCAATATTCTGTTCATGCCGATTGTATCAAATAAGCGGTTTATATTTCTAACTAAATGGCGTCTTTGATACAATTTGATTTTACCTTTGAACTTTTTGATTTTTTGTATACTTTTTGATTTTTCCTCATATAAAAATCAAAAGGTTTGGAAATGTATTTATTTATGGAATAAATCGTGGTATAATTTTCTTAAACAAATTCCAGTTTGAAGGAGTATATTGAAATGGGTATTGATGTAAAAAAAACTCAGAAGTATTACAACTCAATCACAACCGATGATTTATGTTCTTGTAATTATTGTAAGAATTACTATTTTCAAGTCAAATCTGCATATCCTTTAGTAGCTAATTATCTTGCTTCAATAGGAGTTGATATTCAAAAGCCGTTTGAAATATCTCCTCTTGAACCAGACACGAATGGTATTTTGGAGTATTGTACTTGCCAATATATAGTGTTTGGAAAATATCAAACTTTTCACTCACACAAAGTGGAAAACGTTGAATTTCGTATTGCAACGTCGTTCCCCGACACAGGCATTGACGATGAACATTTTGTATTAGAGCTTTATCCAATTCGATTGAAATATGTAGTATATAAATAGAATATCCCCTGCCAGCATATTTGCCGCAGGGGATTTATGCTCGGATTTCCGTTCCATTCTTAAAGGTAAAACGGATATCTTCCTTATCAAAAACTGTTACATATTCAATCAAGCTGTACCATAAATCCTCATCAAATTCAGTAACCAGCTCTTCCTGTTTTTGTAGTCCTGCAAGGAACATTTCTATTTTTTCTTTCTGTGCTTGCTTTTCCATAATAGTATGACAGACCTCATCCAGTCGTTCTTGCACATTATCTAATCGCTTTGCCAATTCGTCATATCTTTTCTTATATTCCTTCTGGTCAAGGGCAATCCGTGCATTTTCTTTGATACACTGTTGTATCAGTTCCGCTGCCACATTCAGTTCCTTCTGAAGCTGTGACCGTTCCGTTTCCAGTGGTCGTATATCAAAAAGCGTATCTTTAATAACATTAAAATTCTCGATAATTTCATCTTTCTCTGTTAAGAGAATATTCACAGCTTTCACAAAAAGCTCTTTGATTGTTTTTTCATCAAGATGTGGCGTGGTGCATTTCTTGCCACCATCAAATTTATGGTTACACTGCCAGATGGTCTTACGATATTTGCTGTTGGAATGCCAGACTTTAGAACCATACCAGCTTCCACAATCACCGCATTTTATCTTGCTTGAGAAAATACTGACGCAGCTTTGCCTATTCTTGCCTGGATGCCTTACTGCCATCTGCTTCTGAACTGCGTCAAATTCCTGTGGTGAAATAATTGCTTGGTGGTTACTTTCCACATAATATTGTGGCACTTCGCCTTTGTTGACTTTTTTCTTTTTGGAAAGGAAATCCACTGTATAGACTTTCTGCAAGAGTGCATCGCCTTTGTATTTTTCATTAGTCAATATGCTTTTTACCGTTCCAGATGCCCATGTTTTTTTGCCACCAGGTGATGGAATTCCATCAGCCATCAGTATCTTGGCAATCGCATAAGGCGAACGTCCTTGCAGGAAAAGACCATAAATCCTACGGACGATTGCCGCCTGTTCCTCGTTTATCACAAGATTGCCATCTTCGCCCCTATCATAGCCTAGAAACCTGCCAAACGGTACTGTTACCTTGCCATCAGCAAAACGCTTTCTCTGTCCCCATGTGCAGTTTTCTGAAATGGAGCGGCTTTCT
>DESG01000159.1:2381-12406 GCA_002361175.1 Lachnoclostridium sp. UBA3320
TTTTCTTTAAGTTTTCGTATTGTGGTAAGGCTGTCAACTGTATTTCTTGCAAATCTTGATACACTTTTGGTAATGATAAGGTCAATACGTCCTGCCAATGCATCATTTACCATACTATTGAAACCATCTCTCTTTTTTGTGTTACAGCCAGTTATACCTTCGTCAGCGTACACAGACACAAATTCCCAGTCATCTCTTCTGTTGATATAATTAGT
The DNA here is from genome assembly GCA_002361175.1 of Lachnoclostridium sp. UBA3320. GTDB lineage: Bacteria > Bacillota > Clostridia > Lachnospirales > Lachnospiraceae > Butyribacter. Next base: position 2,597 of record DESG01000159.1, read on the forward strand.
GTAATAATCCACCTGTGCTTCGTAGCTACTTTGCTGTTCTTCGTGGTCTGTGGAAACACGAGCATAGGCAGCTACCTTTCGTTTTCTTTTGCTACCTATTGGGTCAGCTGTATATCTATTCTTTGTCGCAGGTATGATAATTACACTTTTTGCCATTGCTTTATTTCACCTCCATTGAAATGATACTCAAGACTACCATCTTCAAGCACTGTTATGCTTTCAATCTGTTTCTCAAACTCCGCTCCATCAAATTTCTCCATTCCAAGTATCTGTACTGATATCTGCTTTAATTTTTCTTCGCTAAAATTTATACTTATGCGTAAGTCTCACGGTCAATGATAGCTTCATGGCAGCCAGGCATATAATACTGTGGTAGCTCACCACAATTTTTTACTTTTGTTTTCTTGATAGAGTCAGCCATGTAGCACTTTTGTCTGCGAATATCTCCAGCATAGACCTCATTAAAAATCATTTGCCGCACTGAGCCTTCCTGAAACTCATTCCCAAGCACCGAACGGATTCCTGCACGGTTCATGTTCTTTGCAATGCCATGTAGGGAAACGCTGTCTATGTACATCTGGAACATCCAGCGGACAGCTTCCGCCTCTTCTGGGATAATGATGTATTTTTTCTGTTCCTCATCGTACTGGTATCCAAGCAGGTGCTTATTTGCCATGCTTTCTCTTGCAGAAACTTCGAACTGTGTCCCTTGACAATCCATCTGCTTTGCAATCACTGTATATCCAAAACCATTTTGCCGAAGTTTTGTTATCTCCATTTTATGAATATTTAGCTTGTCACTATTCCCACTCATTTTCGATTCAAAAACAACAGAAAAAGCCACAAGCGCTGAGCCTAGATGTGGACTGAGTACCTGCGGCAGATTATTTCAATTGTTGTAGGTTGTGATGGTGAAGAACCAAGAGCCTCTGTAACCTTTTTTGCTAAATCACCAAGCCTTGAATATAGCCAGTCACCTGGACAGGATTTATTTGCAAACCAACAGTGAACGGTGAGAACCATCTCATCAGACTTTGATGTATAATTCATTCACAGATACTTTCTACAGAGAGCTGGCCAACAACACAATGCGGTGTGATGTGGTCGATGCTGTGTGTCCTTTTTCCTGAATGATTAGGACTGTATTTTTCACTCTTATCTCCTCTACAAATGGAATTTTTCTATTACAAAGTTAAAATGTATTTACAAACATCTGATATGTTTTCGCCTATATATGCACTATTATAACTTCTAAAATCATCCCTTGTGGTCGTTCCCGTTAGTACAGCAACAAATTTAACTTTTGCATTTTCAGCTGTCTTAGCATCAACCAAACTATCTCCGACATAAAGCACCTCTTCATTCATTGTTTCCAAATGTTCAATAGCCCAAAGTAATCCTTCTGGATTAGGTTTCTCTATTTTTACATCTTCAGCTCCAACAATAATATCAATCAACTCATCTGCATTGAATTTGCTTAATATCTGTTCAATTCTATAATGAAATTTTGTTGTAACAATAGCTATCTTATATCCTTTAGATTTCAGTTTTTGCAAAACATCTTTTACCCCTGCATAAAGTTCGGTATTAGCAACCATAACGCTATCGGCTTTTTCCTTAAACAGTTTAATAAATTGCTCTGCCTCATCTAAATTATCATTCGATATTAATGTAAAGTATGTTTCTGTTAAAGATAATCCTATTGTCTTTTTTATATCTTTAATATTTGGGGTTGCATATCCTAATTCTTCCAATGCATGATTTATACTTAATGCAATACCATTTGTAGAATCTCCTAATGTATAATCAAAATCGAAAATTATTGCTTTTAGCATATGATACACCTCCATAACTACCGAATTGTTCAATGATATTATTCTACTTTAATAGGTTAATGATACTCTTTGTATTTAAGCCTTTTTTCATAGTTAGACCATTCACCATGTTTTCTAGGACATCCTTTCAGTGGTTTTCCCGATATTCTGTTCGTTCCTTTTGTATCAAATAAGAGGTTTACATTTCTATGTAAATTTTAGTACATGTCATCCCATTATCTTTAATATATCCCCTAGCAATAAGAATTTGATTTTCAATAGTCAAATCTTTATTATTAGAGTGTCTTGTAGACACTCTTGCATAAATACCTGCTCTCACTTCCACTTAAACAATTCTCCTTTTCCTTAAATCCATAACTTGCACTCTTTCAAACACATCTTTTTTAATGATAGCCTCTGCTGCTCCCTCCACACGTATCCATTCTTCTTTTGGAAGCTTTTTTCTTATATTTAATTTATAACTGATTTTTTTATCTTTACCTTGTAATAATACTCCCATATATAGCTCATTTGACAAAATACGTCTTACTGCAACAGGAGACCAGTCTGGATATTGTTTTTTAGAAAATGAAGTTGTATATTTGCTGTTATTTAATCTTTTATACGCAAGAGGTGATGGTATCTGTAAAATATTTAGCTTATCTGCAATTTTTTCAGCAGAATTGCCTTTAAGGCGCATATCAAATATCCACTTTATAATATCTGCCACATTTTCATCTACGATAAGTTTTCCACGTTCTTTTTTAGATTTTAAATAGCCGTATGAGGCAAAAGCTCCTATATATATGCCCTGTTTTCTCCTTATCTCCTGCTGACAACGAACCTTATTAGAAATATCACGGCAATATGCATCATTTATAAGGTTTAATACAGGCATAAGAAGTGAATCTTCCATAAAACTGCTATTATAACTATCATAGTTGTCACATACAGCTATAAATCTTACCCCAAGCTTTGGGAAAATATATTTTATATACCTTCCTGTCTGTATATAATCCCTGCCAAACCTTGACAAATCTTTTACTATAACACATTCAATATCTCCTGCATAAATACTTTGTAAAAGATTGTTTATCGCTGGTCTGTCAAAAAATGAGGTAAGATAACGTAACTTAATATGGTGGATAATAATATCCCATATTGCAGCATGCACTTCCACTCATACAAACATTACATATTAAATATGTCATACAAAGTTTTGTACACATACTGCTTCCAGAGCCTGCAGGTGTTCCATAAGGACTCTGCATACTTTGATACCACATTCCACCAGATTCAAGCTGATGTACAAGATGTACAAATTGTTGATTCTGCGGCTCTAAAGCTAATGCCTGTCTTGCATATTCAAGCGCAAGTATATTGTTGCCAAGCCCTGCATTGGCTATTGCACTAAGATAATACCACTGTCCATTTCGCTCCTGCATCTGATTCAGTACATTAAGTGCCTCTCTGTAATATCTGTTATTTATATAATTAGCGGCTGCTCTAAGATGCATCGTATATTCATCTGTCTGTCCTGAATCTTGTCCATATGTCCCTGTATATGATGAATATCCAGCACCAAAGTTACCAAAGCCACCATCTGTGTACCCATTTTCCTTTTCGTCCATTATCTGTTTATATGCTTGCTGAATTTCTTTAAAACGCTCTTCTGCTTGTGTTTTATTAGGATTATTTATATTGGCGTCAGGGTGATACTTACGGCTTAAATGCCTATATGCTTTCTTTATTTCGTCAGAAGAAGCTGACCTGCTGATTCCAAGCACTTGGTATGGGTCATTCATATTGTCCTCCATCTGCACATTCAGACGTATTTTTATAAAATCGACACCATACACCTGAATAAATAATGTTTCTTAAAATCTCTACATTTTGAACTATAGGCAAACGTTCAAAAGCTTTTGAAGCTTCAGACATCATCATAAGTAAAATCTGGTATGCCCTCTCCTTTGTAATATTTTCTCCGTTTGATGCCAAAAATGGGTTATAACACTGAGATTTTTTATCTTTTTCCATATCTTCATAAGCATCAATAAGATAAATAAATTTACCAAGAAAATATCCCATTCGCTTTAAGTCTTTAGCCCATTCATCGTCATGGTATACAAAAAGCACAGAACAGATATCCCCAAAACAGCCTGCCACATAGTCAATATCTTTGCAATTTTTCTCTTCTGCTTCATAAAGCTTTCTAAGACATTTCTTTATGGTTTTTGCCTTTTTAGGATATTTTTTAATTATCTTTTTGCCCTTATTAAGAAGTGCCATGCCATAACCTGCTTTTAATAATTTGTGTTCATCATTCCAATCATCTTTGCACTTATAATATGTCATTAGCAAGTTCATATCTGCTGCATACTTTACATAAACTGAATATTTTGATAAATGTTTATGTGTAGGGTGCAGAGCGCATCTACAATATTCTTCTGTCACATCTGGCTCATACAGTGCAGTAAGAAGCATACCAAGAAATGCGAGGTCATAGCTTAAAGATATCTGTCCTGCTATTCCATAGCTTTTTTTCAAACATCTGCAAAGTCCACAATAATATGCCCTGTATTCTCTTAATTCACGTACTTTTAGCTCATCTTGCCAAGGCAACACATAACCAAACAATTACTTTCAGCTCCTTTTTACAAATTCAGTATGACACTTAGGACAAGTAATTGCAATGCGTCCTTTGCCTTTTGGTACTCTTATGCTCTGCTTACAGTTTGGACACTTATATATATGGTGAGTCTTTCTTTGCTGCATATGACTTTTCTCACGAGCAATAAAAAACTTTATATTATTATGAAACTTCATATACCTTTCATTTTCCGCAAACCTCTTACTGTGGTTTCTTGACAGTATACGGAAGTAAGAATAAAAAATTGCAGCAACTGACAGTACATTAAACAGAAAGCGTATAACAGGAACTTTTATAAACATTTCTATAATCAGCATTATAAGAGCAGCAAAAACCAAAAAATTAGTGAACTGGTCAATACCATATCTTCCCTGCATAAATCTTGTTATTCTTTCTTTCATAAAAATACCCCTCTTCCAGAATCTGTAATTACTATATTTATTAAAAATATTTTAGAACATTTTCAAGAAAATACAATGTTGTAATTTATGAACAATTATAAAATATCTATAAAGTTATAGTTCGCTTTTTGTAGCATCTGTAACAAATTCGTAAGAAGAAAGATAATTTATACCATCTTCTGAAGCTTCGTAAACCACCTTTATAGTATCTCCAACAGAAATTTTTATAAGAAGTTCGTTTTCATCAAAGTTTTGTTTATAAACATTGTGATTGTCATCTTTAATATACACAACTGTACCATCTTCCGTATTTATAAATTGTATATCTGAAACTGTTATTACTGCCTCTGTAGTTTCAGTATCAATATCATCTGTATTGCCGCTGCTTTTACTTTTAATCAGTTTTTTATAATCTGAAAATACCTCGTTTTGTGTTGTGGCTGTTGCAACAATATTGTACTGCTCCACATTGACCATTGCGTACATTTTTACTATGCCGCCATTATCTTTAAGAACCATTATATATGTTGGAACTTTGCCAACATTGATAAGACTTGGAAAAGATGCAACATAGCCCTTTTCTTGTACTTCTCCCTCAGCCGCTGCCATTGCAGAGTGCTCTTCTGCACCTGACACTACATAATACTTTGCTTCTGACGTGCGCTGATTCATCATAACAAAACCAATGTTTGACTGGTCGCCATTTACGGAGGTGACACCTGTATAAATCCATACATCATCACCAATAATCTTGTAACCAAAATCATCTGTAGTCTGTTTACAGTCTTTCTGTCCAAATATGCTGTTAATAAAACCGCCTGAAAAAGTTCCTGCCCAATTATATTTAGTACACAAAAGGTTTCCACTGTACACATTATCAACCCATGAAGGAATATCAGCGATTTTATAATACTGGCAAGCACCATCTACAGGATTGCACATGATAATTCCATTTACATCCATAGCACCAAACAGACCTATGCGTGCAGTCGCCGTAGGGCAGATATAATATGGATTTCCCTCATCATCAACCTCAAAATAGTACCCTGTTATTATTTTTAAAGGATATTTAAGCTGTACATGACGCATAAGATTATAATTTAGATATGCAGATGGCACATATTTCATGCCTTGTTTAAGTTCAACATATTCTGCATCCGAATTGACAGGGTTTACTTTTACATAACCTGGTATTCCAGCCTGTCTATTATTCCACCATTTAAAAAAACTTGCATATTTTAATGCTGATACCTTAAAAGGTGACTTCTGTATGCTTATCTGAGTATAATCATTTTCAACTTCATACTGGCTTACTACTTCTGACAGTGAACCAATCTTTCTGTTGCCAAAAATCCTTGCGCTTTCTGTGTCCATAAGTGCTAAGTCTGTTATATGCTCTGTTTCTTCGATATCAGAAGCAAAATCTTTAGTTTCTACTTTAAGAAGTGATGCATATTTCTTTGCTCTAAGAAGTGGTGAACCAATGACGTTGCCTACCACTGCAACAAGAAATAAGACTACGGCAAGTGATAAAAACATTTTGCTTATAAATGGAAGATAGCTAAAATTCTTTATTTTCTGATTCTTGTCAAATTTATACCTTATGCTGTTAATTGCAAATATAAGTCCCATCACTATACATATCACTACAACCCCTGTCCAAAATGATGTCTTGTGTATATTTATTGCTGGATAATACACATAATAATACCCTCCAATAATAAGAACAAACAACAACAAAAGTATTGCATATATTTTTTTCTTCATAAAAACTCCTTCCAAAATTATTCCCTTACAGATGCCAGTAAAGCACGTTTCATTTCATAATAAGCAGGTGTCATATCAAGATAGTGAATATGCGGATTTGAAAAACGCTGTTCTTCAACCCATATTTCATTATCAAGCTGTGTTTTAACATAACTAGCAATTTCTTGTACACTTCTTCTCTTTCCAACAAATTTGCCATCACTAAAAACCTGTTTTTGCAAACTTACAAATCGACAGTTTTCAAAACTTCTGTGCTTCCAAGGTTTATATGGGTCAATATATGCTACTTTATTTAAGTCTTCAAGTTCTTCATCATACTTTGCTATTAAATCTGCAATAGCTTTATTATTTTCATCATATACCCTGTAAAGCTTCTTTAGCCCAGGATTAGTAATTTTTTCTATATTTTCAGAAACCTTTATTCTAGGTTCAAATACGCCATTTTTTTCTACTGCTGCTATCTTGTAAACTGCACCAAATACAGGTTCTGACTTAGATGTTATAAGTCTTTCGCCAACTCCAAAGCTGTCAATACACGCTCCCTGTGCTATAAGAGACTGTATTGTAAATTCATCAAGGCTATTTGATGCAACTATCATACAGTCACAAAGCCCTGCATCATCAAGCATCTTTCTTGCTTTCTTTGACAGATACGCAAGGTCGCCGCTGTCAAGTCTTATGCCTTTAAGACGTTTTCCAAGCGGTTCAAGCACTTCTTTTGCTGTCCTTATAGCATTTGGTATTCCGCTTTTTAAAACATCATATGTGTCAACAAGCAGTACTGTCATATCTGGATAAGTCTGGGCATACTTTTTAAATGCCTCAAATTCGTCTTGATAAAACATAACCCAGCTATGTGCCATAGTGCCACTTACTGGTATATCAAACATCTGCCCTGCCAGAACAGTTGCTGTCGAAGACACACCTCCTATAAATGCCGCCCTTGCTCCATAAACAGCGGCATCCATATTGTGTGCCCTGCGCGCTCCAAAATCAGATACAAGCCTGTTTCCTGCTGCATAACATATCCTTCTTGTCTTTGTAGCTATAAGCGACTGGTGATTTACTTCAAGTAATATCGCAGTTTCAATAAGCTGTGCATCAATAAGCGGCGCAATAATAGTTATTACTGGCTCATTTGGGTACATTACAGTACCCTCTTCAAAAGCATATATATCACCACTAAACCTAAATTCTCTAAGATATTTAAGGAATTTTTCATCAAATATCCCAAGCCCTTTAAAATATTCTATATCTTTTTCATCAAAATGTAGGTTTTCAATATATTCTACAATCTGCTCAAGCCCAGCAAATATAGAAAAACCGCTTTTGTCAGGATTATTGCGATAAAACACATCAAAAACTACTTTTGCGTTTATATCATTTTTCGTAAAATAACCATTACTCATGGTAAGCTCATACAAGTCCATTACCATGCTTAAATTTCTTGCTTCATTTTGTGTAGCCATGTGTTTTATTCTCCATTCTTTTGCTAATCACATATAAATATTATATTTAATACTATGTTGTAACTGAGTTTAACTTATTAACAACTTTGTCAACGTCCATACCATGCACCTTACATGCCTGTTCCAAAGTTTCTCTTGCTGATGATGGACACTTTACACAGTCAAGCCCCATCTCGCTAAATGTTTTTGCTGTCTCTGGATTATACTGTAAAATAGCTCCTATCAGTGAATATTTTGAAATAACCATCGCACTGTCCTTTCTACTGTACATTTCTACAGTACTAAAATATATATATCAATTATAGTATATATTGTGCATTTTAGCAAATGTACATTCTTTTTTTAATAATTATTTTATACTTAATGCCACTATTTGCTCTGGCATTTTTTTAACATCACTTCATGCATAAATGCCATTAATAGTAATATTATTATAAGATAAAATGGAAAAAGTAAAACACTTATACAGTTTGCCGCCATTCCAAACAGAGGAGGCATTATGCACATTCCTGTATATGCTGACGCCACTTGTATTCCTATCATTGCCTGTGATTTGTCTGTACCAAAGTGTTTTGGTATAGAATGTATAATACATGGATAGACTGGAGCACATCCTGCGCCAATTAAAATAAGACCTATTAAAGGCGTTATGCTGCTAGATGGAATAAATAGAAACAATATCCCTATAAAGATTAGTACAATTCCAGAACGCACCATTGTTGTATCAGTTAGTTTTATTGTCAAAAAGCCGCCTAATGCCCTACCAACAGTAATTCCTGCAAAGAAAAGTCCTGCATAAAAAGCAGCAGATTTTGTTTGAAATCCTCTGCCTAATGCAAGGTAACTTCCCACCCACAATGTAATTGTCTGTTCTAAAGCAGAATAACAGAAAAATGTAACCATTACTTCTTTTGCACCTTTAATATTGACAATATGCCATAAAGAAAGCGGTTGACTGCATATGCTACAATCCGCCACCTGACCTATTTCATCTGTTTTTTTCCAAAGAGGCAGGCTTAATAGTAATATAACAGACAACCCCATCTGTAATATACCTATATATCTATATCCTTTATTCCAATCATTTCCAAAAGCAAGTACATACCCCATTATATAAGGTCCTGCTGATGCTCCAAGTCCCCACATACAGTAAAGCCAACTCATATGTCTGCTGGCGTAGTTAAGTACAACATAATTGTTTAACGAAGCATCTACACTTCCTGCTCCAAGCCCATATGGAATTGCCCATAAACATAAACTTTGAAATGAATGGCTGCAAGAAAATCCAACAAGTGCTATTGCTGTAATAAATACACTCGCAACTGTAACTTTTCCTGTGCCAAATTTTTTTGTAAGTTTTTCACTTTGGAGACTTGAAAGAACTGTTCCAGCAGCAATTATCATAGATAAAATTCCTGCATATGAAACTGGTATTCCAAATTCTTTATACATAACTGGCCATGCTGAACCAAGTAGAGAATCTGGAAGTCCAAGACTGATAAATGCTAGATAAATAATTATCAAAAGCAGATGTACCATATATTATATTCCTTTCACTTTTAAAATCCTGCAAAATATACGTTATATTCTTTACACTTATAATATGATGCAAGGTCAAAAAGTGTTATAGTTTGGAATAAATACAAAAAACCTGAATGTAAAAACATCTCAGGTTAAAAAATAAGAGCACGAGACGGGATTCGAACCCG
>DESG01000167.1 GCA_002361175.1 Lachnoclostridium sp. UBA3320
TGGGCATCTTTTCCTTTCTTTATAGCGTTCTCTAAATCTGGTACAGAAATCATAATAATGCCCATTAAATCTCCATTGTCAAATTTTCTCTTATTACTTTGCAATGGCTGTCCATCAATGTATTTGTAGTCATCGTCAGGCTTTAAGCTGTAACTAATAATAGGTATTCTCATTTCTGGGATGGGACGCTTAAAACAAATCCAGATACTGTACACTTTTCTGATTTTATGGTATTCTTCGTTACTATGTATTCCAGTAACCATGGCTAAAGAAGCATAATAAACAGCTCTTGCAATTAGTGAATAAGATTCCTCATTTTCCTCTGTATAGGATTGCTGTGAATCTTGAGGTTCTTCATTAATTCGCAGTAAAAGTCTGGACGCTGCAGCATATTCAAAAACAAGGTCAAGCCTGACATCTTTAATTCCAGCACTACTTATTTCCGTTGCCTGCTGTGTTAAAGAACCTCCCGTATCTGCATTTGTATTTGTGTACTCACAAAATTGATCTAAAGTAACACCTTTCATTTCTGGCAAAATCCTTGTTAAAAGAAAACCTGTAAATCTCGCATTATCTAACAAACGTTTAATTATACTGTCATGCTCTCTTGGCTCTCCTATGTACTGACTAATTTTTTCTGTATTAAATACAGAATAATTATGGGATGTTACATTTGTCTGTTTAGAAATTTTCTCATAATCAGCCATATTTATATCTTCAAAATTTTGCTTATAATGTTCATCTTTTTTCAAACTTATCACCTCTAATATTTTTATTTTACATTAATGTGAGATGTTTTTCAATACATTTATTGCTATAAGATGGTATAGAATATTACAACAGGCAGTAAATTCTTATAATGTGGCAGGGCTTTTAATATTTTTTTCTTGCCGTTTCTGATTTATAATAACAATTATCACTAAAATCATTGCCATGTTTAATAAATTCATCGGCCAAAAATATCTAAAATCTGACCATCCTGTTGACAATAGCAGACTCATAATATGCCCAATAGCTGGAGCAATAATTAATAAATTTTTTCTTTAATTGAGGATTACTATATTACTATTTACATTTCTATTATGTTTGTGCTATTATATAGGGCAAAGTTTGAAATAATTTATATAAGATGAGGAGGAAATAACAATGTTTGTAACAGATAGTGTTAAATATATTGGAGTAGATGATAAAGATATTGATTTATTTGAAAGCCAATATGTTGTACCAGAAGGAGTTTCTTATAATTCATATGTAATTATGGATGAAAAAATTACAGTGATGGATACTGTTGATGCTAGGGCAACTGATAAATGGGTTGAGAACCTTAAGGAGACTCTTGGTGGTAAATCACCTGATTATCTTGTAATTTCACATCTTGAACCTGACCATGCTGCCAATATACAAAAAATTGCAGAAATGTACCCAGAGATGAAGCTTGTTGGCAATGCCAAGACATTTCAGATGCTTCCTCAATTTTTTGAATTTGACTTTTCTGGAAGAATGGTTACTGTTAAAGAGGGAGAAGAACTTTCAATAGGGACACATACACTTCAGTTTTTTATGGCACCTATGGTACACTGGCCAGAGGTTATGGTAACATATGAGCAGAGTGAGAAAATATTGTTTTCTGCTGATGGGTTTGGGAAATTTGGTGCACTTGACGCCGAAGATGATGACTGGGCGTGCGAAGCAAGGCGTTATTATTTTAATATCGTTGGAAAGTACGGTGTACAAGTACAAGCACTTCTTAAAAAAGCATCTGGGCTTGATATTTCAATAATCTGCCCTCTCCATGGACCTGTACTTAAAGAAAATCTAGAATATTACATTGGTAAATATGATGTCTGGAGCAGTTATAAACCAGAAGACAGTGGTGTTCTTATAGCTTATGCATCAATTCATGGCAACACAGCCAAGGCTGCAAAAGAGTGTGCAGAAATATTGAAAAACAAAGGCGTTGAAAAACTTGAAGTATTTGACCTTTCAAGGGATGATATGGCTGAAGCGATAGAAGCAGCTTTTAGATACGACCGCATGGTGCTTGCATCAGCAACATATGATGGAGGACTTTTCCCTGTTATGGAAGATTTCCTTGCACATTTAAAGAGCAAAAACTTCCAAAAACGCAAGGTTGCGCTTATTGAAAATGGTTCATGGGCACCGACAGCTGCAAAGAAGATGGAAGAAATGCTTGGAGGTATGAAAAATATTGAAATCTGTGAAAAGAAAGTTAGTATTAAGTCTGTTATGAAAGCTGATGATAAAGTTGCTATTGAAGAACTTGCAGATGCAATGATACAGTAGTAAATTACTGTTATTAAAGCAAGGTATGTATTAAAGCACAGAAATTATTTTCATAATAGTTTCTGTGCTTTTTGGAGCTATAAGAATAAGAAAACCTACAAGATTTCAGATTTATGTGGTGATAATTTAAAAGTAGGAATTTTAATGGCAACAGTATTTCCAGTATTGCTTATTGTAAGCTTGCGGCTTTGTCGCCATAAACAGAAAGAGTGTAATTAAATGGATTTTATGTATACAGAAACAGACCATCTTGCGTTTGTCTGGCATAAGATTAATACAGGCAAAGATGCAGAAATTGTGCGTGTATATGCAGATATACCTAAAGTGTGTATACCAGAAGAAATTGAAGGACATAAAATTGTATCAGTTAGTGCATACTGTTTTTCAGAGATAAATAAAATTAAAAACAGTAGTGTTACAAATTTAAGTGCTGTGCAGTCTGGCAGACTTTGTGAATTTTGTGGTGATTATATTGAAAGCATTGTTCTGCCTGATAACGTGAAAAAAGTTGGAAATAATGCATTTTATAACTGCCACAAACTAGAAATAGTTGAAACTGGTGCTAATTTAAGAGAAGTTGGTAGTGATATTTTTATGAACTGTACAAGCTTTTCAAAACTGTATATAAGGTGCAGGGCAGATATGCCAAATGGGCTAAAACAGCTTATCAGCCGCATAAATAGTAATATTGAAGTGTACTTTTATGATAGGGATAGTATAAGTGCAATGATTATATATCCTGAATATACAGATTCGTATGATGAGATTGCACCAGCACATATATTTGGCAGAAATATTACAGGTGAAGGTTTTAGAGCAAGGCAGTGTTTTACAAATAATATATTAGACTTAAAACAATATGATTCAATATTCGATAAAGCGTCTATTGAAGAAGGCATAAGCACTATTTACAAAATGGCACTTGGAAGGCTTATGTATCCTTTTATGCTTTCTAGTGAAGCTAAAAATAGATATGAGGTATATCTTAAATGCTATCAGAAAGAAATTATGGAGATACTTGTGTCTGATAGAAAACTTTCGGAACTGCATTTTATGTGCATCAACAGATATGCGAGGGCATCTGGCATTGACAGCGCAGTTATTAAAGCCTCTTCATCAGGATGGGGAGAAGGTGCGGCAAGTCTTTTAAAATGGAAACATGAATTTATAGAAGACGCAAAGAAAAGCAGGTACGATTTTGGATAAGAAAGGCATGGTATAAATATGGTTCACAATATTACACAGTCTGAATGGGAAGAGGACATGGCTGTTAAAATACTTGGTTTTGTCAGAAATGAACTTTACCTTGAACTTAGATTTATGGATATGGCACTGTCAGGGCTTTTATGGAAAAGTGACAATACAATAGATACCATGGCTGTAGATGGAGAAATTTTGTACTATTCCACAACACAGCTTTTCCGTGTCTTTAAGACTAATTCTCGTTTTTTAAACAGGCTTTACTTGCATGGTATATTACACTGTATTTATGGACATCTCTGGTTGCATGGCGGACGCAGCAGGATTTTGTGGGATGTGGCATGTGATATAATTGTAGAATATACTATTGACAGCATGAAAAAGTCAGGGCTTAAAAGACCACTGTCTTATATAAGGCAGCAGGTGTATGATAAAATAAATGCGTCAGAAAAAGTTGTGTCTGCGCCTGTTATTTATAATTGGCTTTTAAATTTGGATTCTAGTAATATAGAAAAACTACAAATAGAATTTTACACTGACAGCCATAAATACTGGCCACTTGAAGAAAAAATGTCTGCTGCCGCTGTAAGCGCACAGAACAAGTGGGATAAAATTTCTAGACAGTCACAGATGGAGCTTGAAAACCGTGGTGACGAAAGTAAAGAAGGAGAACAGATTTTTAATGATCAGACAAGAATTTTAAAGGGCAGACATAATTACAGTAAGTTTCTAAAAAAATTTGCAGTTTTTAATGAAGAACTTAAATGTGACCCAGACGAATTTGATTTAAACTTTTATACTTATGGTCTAAAGCTTTATGGCAACATGCCTCTTATTGAACCTTTAGAAACACGTGAAACAGTTAAGATACAGGAATTTATTGTTGCTATTGACACAAGTTATTCAACAAATGGAGAAATGGTAAAGAACTTTCTTAGAGAAACATACAGTATTCTTGCTGAAAAAAACAGCTTCTTTACTAACTGCCATATGAGAATAATCCAGTGTGATGATGATATACGTATGGACTTAGAGATAAAGAGGAAAGAAGAACTTGAACACGTGCTTGACAACTTTCATATAATCGGCGGTGGCGGCACAGATTTTAGACCTGTTTTTCGGTATATAAACAAGCTTTTGGAAGATAAGGTACTAAAAAATTTATGTGGTCTGGTTTATTTTACAGATGGGAAAGGTATATATCCCAAAACAAGACCTTTATATAAGACAGCATTTATATTTATTGATGATTTTGACGAAACAGCAGTTCCGCCATGGGCAATGAGGATGAGAATATGGATATAAAAAAAGCTAAGGAAGAGATAAAAAACACTGTTAGAGCTTATCTTATGAAAGATAAAACTGGAGAATATGTTCTGCCTGTGATAAGACAACGACCTGTACTCTTAATTGGTGCACCAGGCATAGGCAAAACCCAAATAATGGAACAGATTACAAGAGAACTTAAAATAGGGCTTGTTGCTTACACTATTACGCACCATACAAGACAGAGTGCAATAGGGCTGCCATTTATAAAGGAAGAAGAATTTAATGGAGAAAAATATTCTATCACAGAGTATACAATGAGTGAAATCATTGCAAGTGTATACAGCAAAATCAGAGACAGTGGTTTAAAAGAGGGTATTTTATTTATTGATGAGATAAATTGCGTATCTGAAACACTTGCCCCAGCTATGCTTCAATTCTTGCAGTGTAAAACTTTTGGCAGTTGGGAAGTGCCTAAAGGCTGGATTATTGTAGCTGCTGGCAATCCTCCTGAATACAATAAATCTGTGCGTGAGTTTGATATGGTTACACTTGACCGTATAAGAAAAATTGAAGTTGATGCAAGATATGATGTGTGGCGTGAATACGCTCGCAGAAACCGTGTAGATGCAGCAATTTTAAGCTATCTTGAACTGCGTCCGCAAAACTTTTACAAAGTTGAAGCTGATGTAGACGGCATACAGTTTGTGACAGCAAGAGGATGGGAAGATTTAAGCAGTCTGCTTAAAGTATACAAAAAACTTTCCATTGATATAAATGAAGAAATAATTTATGAATTTTTACAACACAGGGAAATTGCAAAAGACGTAGCAGCATATCTTGATTTATATAAAAAATATCAAGATGATTATGGTATCAGTGATATTCTTGCAGGAAATATAGTATCTGCATTATATGAGCGCATATACAAAGCTTCATTTGATGAAAGGCTGAGCGTTGTAAACCTCTTAATAAGTGGTCTTAATGTATTTTTTGATAAGGCATATGCTCATCATTTTGTAGCTGATGAATGGTTTACTTTCTTAAAATCATTTAAGAACGAAGCAGTAAAAGGTGGCAACAGCATGGATTTATATAAAAAAATGTATAAGGATTTTGAGACGGAATTTGAAACAGGAAAAAAGGCAGGATTTTATACAAAACAGCAGGAAGAAGAGTATTCACTGGTTCTAGAAATGCTTAGTAAAAATAATCCATCCTCCTCTGATGCACAAGAAGCATTTGACCAAGCAAGGTCTGGATTTGATACGTGGTGTGAAAGGCTTGAAAAGCTTGAGGAAGAAACAGGACATGCACTGGAAAATGCTTTTGACTTTATGGAAGGCGCATTTAAAAACGGACAAGAAATGGTAGTATTTGTTACAGAACTTACTATGGATGAAAAAGCTGCAAAATATCTTTCTGAAAATAAATGTGAAAGATATCTGCAATACAACGAAGAACTTATGGTTGGCACTAAAAAAGCACAGCTTCTTTCAATGCTTGAAAAAGATGAAGTTTATGGCAAAGAACATATGCGAGATTTTTAAGCCTTCAGAAAGCGTATAATTTTACTATTATCAGGGATAGTATTAGTAGATTAAAAGCTTTTAAGTGGAGGTTAAAGTTACTATGGAAGACGATATAAAAGAATTTGGATGCAGACGGCTTGAAAACAAAGAAACTGGAAAGGTTATACAACTTATTTCAATTATAGGTGAAATAGAAGGACATGACTGTGCAGGAAATAATACAAAAACCACAAAATACGAACATATGATTCCTATACTTGCAGCCCTTGAATATGACAAATCTGTTGATGGTATTCTTTTTATGATTAATACAATAGGAGGAGATGTTTCTTGTGGGCTTGCTCTTGCAGAGCTTATTGCGTCAATGTCAAAACCTACAGTGGCACTTGTAATGGGAGACAGTCACTCTATCGGTGTACCACTTTCAGTTGCCGCTGATTATACTTTTATTGCACCATCAGCGACAGTTATAATTCATCCAGTGCGGCTAAATGGAATGGTACTTGGTGCACCACAGACGTATGAGTACTTTAAACTTATACAAGAAAGGATTACAACCTTTATTTCTAAACATTCAAACGCAGCAAAAGAAGACATTGAAAAATGGATGGTAGAGCCAGGAATACTTACACGTGACCTTGGCACTATATTAGTAGGACAGGAAGCAGTTGACAGGGGGTTATTTCAGAGTACAGGTGGAATATCAGAGGCTATTGCAAAGCTGGATGAAATGGTTGCTAGCAGTTGCAAGTGACCAATAATAAAATTATTTTAATTAAATGTCACATTCAAAGGTATTATTTGATTTTGTTAGAGCTTTAAAGTCAAATAATACCTTTTTTATCAGTCTTTTAGCACTATAATAGTATGGAACTCCTTACTTTCTTCATCATAATAAATCTTAATATTTCCATTATATTTATTAACAATTGTAAGACTTGCAAAAATAGATAGTGTAACTTTGTAAAAAAGTTGGGGCTTTCCATACCACCATTAAAATAGTGGGCTTTTCACCCATTTATTGTAAGTAAAAAAATGCATTGTAAGCATATTTTTATTATGACAAAATTATGGTGGACATAAATATAATATTTGATAGACAGTTTTAACAATTATTTATTATTTGTGCTATTTTATATATAACACTAGTTTACAACTTTTTTATAAAAAAGAATGATTTTATTATTCTTTCTAAAAGAATTAGAGATTATTATATTTTATAAAAATTGTAAATTGATGTAAATAATTGTTA
>DESG01000046.1 GCA_002361175.1 Lachnoclostridium sp. UBA3320
TATAATATTGATTAATTATAATAGTGAAAATCCATAATGTAAAGCAGTAATATAAAATTTTTTATAGACTTTTCAAATACTATATCTTATAATATTATGGTAGTAAATACCAGAGGCATAAGAGTTACCAGTTTGGAGGCGGTACTATGGATAATAAAGATACAAAGGTAATAAAAAGTCTTGTTATGGTTACGCAGATAGGAATAAGTATGCTTGTACCTATATTTTTATGTGCCGCACTTGGTGTGTGGTTAAATCGTTTATTTAATACACAAATATGTTTTCTGGTGTTAGTATTTTTAGGGATTGGAGCAGCATTTAGGAATGTCTATATACTTACAAAGTCATTTTATTCTGAAGATATGAAAAAAGAACATGACAGACTTAAGTATATACAAGAATTAAAGGATTACAGTAAAAATGAAAAAGGTAAAACAAACCCTTAAAGAGATGTTTGCAGGACTTTTGGCATGGCTGCTGTTTGTTTTTGTTATATTGATTATTGTGGCATCGCATAAGTTGGCAATGGCACTTGGAGTATTAATTGGAGGAGGAGCAGCAGCAGGACTTTTGTTGCATATGTATCACCATTTAGATATAGCTCTTGATATGGACGTAAAACATGCACAGAGTCATATACAATCTGCTGCAATAAAGCGGCTGTTTTTTATGGCATTAATAGTTGCCATATCAATGGCAGGATATAAATATGTCCATCCTTTAGGCACTATACTTGGGCTTTTTGGTATAAAAATTTCAGCTTACTTGCAGCCGATGGTTCATAAAATAGCAGGTCATATACAAAAGTGGTAGTGTTATGGCAGTGTGTAGTTTTGCTGCTATTTCAATACAATATGTTACTGTGTGTACTTTAACATAGTAACTACAATTAAAGAAAGGAGGAGAAAGATGTGGAAAATGGCGTCTTAGATTTGCCGCAGGGATTTTGCAGGGTTTTTCTTTCTGACAGCGAGCAGGTTGACTTTTTTATAAGAGGCTATTCAAATACAAAATTCTCATTTTTTGGGTGGGATGTGTATTTGACAACAACGCATATATCTATGATTATTGTTATTGCAACAATACTGATATTTGCAATATGTGCAAACCGTGCTATCAAGAATGCAGATTCTAATAAAGTGCCAGGACCATTTTTAAATGTGATTGAACTTATAGTTGAATCTCTTGATGGAATGGTAAAAAGTTCAATGGGGACTAAGAAAGCACTAGTCTTTAGAAACTATGTAAGTGCATTATTTGTGTTTATTCTTGTATGTAACTTATCTGGCTTGTTAGGACTAAGACCACCAACAGCAGATTTTGGTGTAACGTTTCCACTGGCAATCATTACATGGGTAATGATACAGTATAACGGATTTAAGCACCAGGGAATGGGAAAAATTAAAGCTTTATTTGAGCCTATATTTTTATTTTTCCCGATGAATCTCATAAGTGAATTTTCAACACCTGTATCAATGTCACTCCGTTTATTTGGTAATATTTTATCAGGAACGGTTATGATGGGGCTGCTTTATGGCCTGTTGCCAAGGGTACTTACTCTTATATGGCCTGCTGCACTCCATGCGTATCTGGATGTATTTTCTGGATGTATACAGGCGTACGTATTTTGTATGCTGACAATGAGTTTTGTCTCTGATGCAATCGGAGATGATATGTAGCAATTTGTTGTAGCATGATGACAAGATTTTAAATGTATTTTAAGGAGGATATAAAATGAATATAACTAATGAAGGTTTAGTATTAATGGGTTCTGCAATCGGTGCAGGTCTTGCAGTTATCGCAGGTATTGGTCCTGGTGTTGGTCAGGGTATCGCTGCTGGTTATGGTGCTTCTGCAGTAGGTCGTAATCCAGGAGCAAAGGGTGACGTTATGTCTACAATGATTTTAGGACAGGCTGTAGCAGAAACAACAGGTCTTTATGGATTGGTAGTTGCTTTGATTCTGTTATTTGCTAACCCACTTATTGGCAGGCTTTAATTTATGCAATTATCAGATTGCATCAGAAAGGGGGCTTAAGTAAGTGAGTGGTGTAATAAAAGTAGCTCTGTCAGGTAATGCGCTTGGCGATTATATATTTGGTTTAGACCCGCAGCTTCTTGTAGATGCGCTTATAACTATGATTGCAATGTTTGCATTATTCGTCTTGCTTTCTTATCTGCTTTTCAATCCTGCACGCAATATGCTTGAGAAAAGGCAGAATTTTATTAAAGAGCAGCTTGATACAGCAGCTAAGGAAAAGGAAACGGCTATACAATTTAAGTCTGAATATGATACAAAGCTTAAAGAAGTAGACAAAGAAGCTGAAGAAATTCTTAGCGAAACCCGTAAAAAGGCGATGAAAAAGGAAAGCGCCATTATTAATGAAGCGAAAGAAGAATCTGCAAGAATCCTTGAAAGAGCAAGCCGTGAGGTTGAACTTGAGAAATCTAAGGTAAAAGATGATGTAAAACAGGAGATTATCGCTGTTGCATCAGTTATGGCAGGTAAGATTGTTGCATCTTCTTTAGATGAAAAGAAACAGTCACAATTAATTGCAGACACTTTAGAAGAGATGGGTGATGAAACATGGCTAAGTTAGTATCAAAAACATACGGTGATGCTTTGTTTGAAGTTGCCGTAGAAAAAGGCACACTGGATACCATGCTTGAAGAAGTGGAAACAGTTTTGCAGGTGCTTGAAAATGATAAGGAGTATATTAATCTTCTTGCGCATCCTAGAATTCCAGTTGAGGAAAAACGTTCTATGGTAGAAGCAGTTTTTAAAGGCAGGGTTTCTGATGAACTTACTGGTTTTATTATAACTATTGTAGACAAAGGGCGTTTTACTGAGATAGAAAGTATTCTTTCATATTTTATATCAAGGGTGTGGGATGAACAAAAGATTGGTGTTGCCTGTGTGACTTCTGCAACTGCTTTGTCAAAAAAACAAAAAGAAGCAATAGAAGAAAAACTTCTTAAAACTTCTTCATATTCACAGTTTAGAATGAAATATGCTGTTAATCCTGCCTTGATTGGAGGTATGGTTATACAGATAGGTGACAGAGTAGTAGATGGCAGTGTAAAAACAAAGCTGGAAAATATGGCGAAAGACCTTAATAAAATCCAGCTATCTAATTAATAAATTGAAGGAAGGTGCGAGAGTAACATGAATTTAAGACCTGAAGAAATCAGTTCTGTAATTAAAGAACAGATTAAGAACTATAGTACCAAATTTGAAGTTGCGGATACAGGTACTGTAATACAGGTTGCCGACGGAATTGCCCGTATTCATGGACTGGCGAAAGCTATGCAGGGCGAGCTTTTGGAATTTCCAAATGAAATTTATGGCATGGTGCTTAACCTTGAAGAAGACAATGTCGGTGCTGTACTCTTAGGCGACCATAGAAATATTAATGAAGGCGATATTGTAAAGACTACAGGAAGGATTGTAGAAGTTCCTGTAGGCGATGCAATGCTTGGTCGTGTAGTTAATGCTCTGGGACAGCCTATAGATGGAAAAGGACCTATTGAAACTACAAAAACAAGACAGATAGAGAGAGTTGCATCAGGTGTTATTTCAAGAAAATCAGTAGATACGCCTTTACAGACAGGTATTAAAGCTATTGATTCAATGATTCCTATAGGAAGAGGTCAGCGTGAGCTTATTATCGGTGACCGCCAGACAGGAAAAACAGCTATTGCAGTTGACACTATTATCAATCAAAAAGGTCAGCACGTTAAATGTATATATGTTGCTATAGGACAGAAAGCTTCTACTGTAGCTTCTATTGTAAACAAACTTGAAGAATTTGGAGCTATGGACTATACAACTATTGTAGCTTCTACAGCAAGTGAGCTTGCTCCGCTCCAGTATATTGCGCCATATTCAGGCTGTGCAATAGGTGAGGAGTGGATGGAAAACGGACAAGATGTGCTGATAATATATGATGACTTGACAAAACACGCTGCGGCATACCGTACAATGGCACTTTTGCTTAAACGTCCTCCTGGACGTGAAGCTTATCCTGGTGATGTATTCTATCTGCATTCAAAACTTCTTGAAAGAGCAGCAAGACTTTCAGACAAGTTAGGAGGAGGTTCTCTTACAGCACTTCCTATTATAGAAACACAGGCAGGTGATGTGTCAGCATATATTCCAACTAATGTAATTTCTATAACAGATGGCCAGATTTATCTTGAAACCGAGATGTTTAATTCAGGTTTCCGCCCTGCTATTAATGCAGGACTTTCGGTATCCAGAGTTGGAGGCGCTGCACAGATTAAGGCTATGAAGAAAATTTCAGGCCCAATCCGTATTGAACTTGCGCAGTTTAGGGAGCTGGCAGCTTTCTCACAGTTTAGCTCAGACCTTGACCCAGAGACAAAGGCGCAGCTTGCACAAGGTGAAAGAATACGTGAGATACTTAAACAAGACCAATATAACCCTATGCCAGTAGAAAATGAAGTAATGATTATCTATGCTGCGACTAAAAAATATCTTATTGATATAGAAATAGAAGACATACTTGATTTTGAAAAAGGTCTTTTTGAATATATTGATACAAAATATCCTGAAGTACCAGAAGCTATACGTACTGAGGGTGTGATTAATGAAGAAATCGAAAATAAACTGGTTAAAGGAATAGAGGAATTTAAGGCGGAGTTTTCTAAGAATAGATAGAGAGGTGTTTTGATATGGCCTCAATGAGAGATATTAAAAGGCGTAAAGAAAGTGTCCAAAGTACAGGACAGATTACGAAAGCGATGAAGCTTGTATCTTCTGTAAAGCTGCAAAAAGCTAAAATTGGTGCGGAAGTATCAAAACCTTATTTTGAAACAATGTATGAAACTGTAGCTGGAATGATTGCAAAATCTGGGCAGTTGTCACATCCGTTTCTTCAGAAAAGCCAATCTGATAAAAAGGCAGTAATAACTATTACTTCAAATAGAGGGCTTGCTGGAGGGTATAATTCCAATATAGTAAAGCTGGTTTCTAAAGATGAACGTTTCAAAAAGGAGAATACAGTTATTTATGCAGTGGGAACAAAAGGACGTGATTCCCTTGCAAGACAGGGCTATGAAATAGCTGGCGATTATTCAGAGGCGATAAATGAGCCGCTTTATAGCGATGCTATGGATATTGGCAAAGAAGTTCTTAGTAAGTTTACAAGTGGTGATATAGGGGAGATATATCTTGCATACACAATATTTAAAAACACTGTGGTGCAGATACCTACACTAATTAAGCTGCTGCCGATTGACGCTTCAGATATAGTGTCTGAACAAGAGGACGCACAAGACCCACTTGATAAAATAACACTTATGAATTATGAACCAGAACCAGAAGAAGCCCTTGAAGCTATTATTCCTAAGTATATAAACAGTCTTATATATGGAGGACTTACAGAGTCTTATGCCAGTGAAAATGGTGCTCGTATGCAGGCGATGGACTCTGCTACAAGCAATGCAGAAGATATGATTAGTGACTTGTCACTTAAATATAACAGAGCAAGACAGGCTTCCATAACACAGGAGCTTACAGAAATTATTGCAGGTGCATCAGCTATTTCATAAAAAAGGCATCTGCTTAAAAATTAATTAAAAAGGAGATAGACGATGGCAGAATTAAATACAGGTAAGCTTACCCAGATTATCGGTGCTGTCCTGGATGTCAAGTTCCCAGAAGGGAAACTTCCAGAGATTAATGATGCTATAAGTGTACCATTAAACAATGGCAAAAAACTTGTAGTTGAAGTGGCACAGCACTTGGGTGACGACACTGTGCGCTGTATTGCCATGGGACCTACGGACGGGCTTGTTCGTGGTATGAAAGCTGTGGCAACAGGTGGTCCTATTAAAGTGCCAGTTGGCGAAGCAACACTTGGACGCATGTTTAATGTGCTTGGCGAGCCGATTGATGAAAAACCAGCCCCTGAAGGCGTGCAGTATGACCCAATCCACAGAAAAGCACCAGCATTTGAAGAGCAGTCTACAACAACAGAAATTCTTGAAACAGGAATAAAAGTTGTTGATTTGCTATGTCCGTATCAAAAAGGTGGTAAAACTGGTCTTTTCGGTGGTGCTGGTGTAGGCAAAACTGTGCTTATACAGGAGCTTATAACAAATATTGCGCAAGAACACGGTGGATATTCAGTATTTACAGGTGTAGGCGAGCGTACACGTGAAGGTAATGACTTATATTATGAAATGATTGAATCAGGCGTTATCGACAAGACTACAATGGTGTTTGGACAGATGAACGAGCCTCCAGGAGCACGTATGAGAGTAGGTCTTACAGGTCTTACAATGGCAGAAAACTTCCGTGACCGTTCAGGTAAAGATGTACTTCTCTTTATTGACAATATTTTCCGTTTCACACAGGCAGGTTCAGAAGTTTCCGCTCTGCTTGGACGTATGCCTAGTGCGGTTGGATATCAGCCTACACTTCAAACAGAGATGGGTGCACTTCAAGAGCGTATTACTTCAACGAAGAAAGGTTCAATTACATCAGTACAGGCTGTATATGTGCCTGCCGATGACCTTACTGACCCAGCTCCAGCTAATACATTTGCCCATCTGGATGCAACAACCGTTCTTTCACGTTCTATATCAGAGCTTGGTATCTATCCTGCTGTAGACCCTCTTGAATCTACATCACGTATACTTGACCCTCATATAGTGGGCGAAGAACATTATAAGGTAGCACGTGGCGTTCAAGAGATACTGCAAAGATATAAGGAACTTCAGGATATTATTGCAATCCTTGGTATGGACGAACTTTCCGAAGATGATAAAATTGTAGTAAACAGAGCAAGGAAAGTACAGAGATTTTTATCACAGCCTTTCCACGTTGCAGAGCAGTTTACAGGTCTTCCAGGACAATATGTGCCTATCAATGAAACTGTACGTGGTTTTCAGGAAATACTTGATGGCAAGCATGATGATATACCAGAAAATCTTTTCCTCAATGCTGGTACGATAGATGAAGTTGTCCAGAGAATGAAGTCAAGATAAGAGGCAAGGAAAGGAGACATCAATATGGCTGACAAGACGTTCAACTTGCAGATTATCTCCCCTACTCGTGTATTCTTTGACGGCGATGCAGAAATGGTAGAGATGAAGACTACAGAAGGCGAGATTGGTGTACTGGCTGGTCACATTCCTCTTACAGCAATACTTACACCAGGCATACTTCGTATAAAGCAGCCAGATGGTAAAAAGGAAGCTGCACTTCATGATGGATTTGTCAAAATCACAAAAAGCAAGGTGACTATACTTGCTGAATCATGTGAATGGCCAGAGGAGATAGATGTAAACCGTGCCCAAGAGGCACGGCAGCGTGCCGAACGCCGTTTAAAAAGCGGTGAGAAATCTGTAGACATGATACGTGCTGAGCTTGCACTAAAAAAGGCACTGATTAGAATAGATATTGCAGGTAGAAGTAGGTAAAATATTGTGATAAAACAAGCCGCTTGGTACACAGAATCTGAAAATATTAGATTCAAGTACCAGCGGCTTTATGTATTTTCCATTCATCTGTACCATGATTGATACTAGACAATAATTTTATTAATATGATATACTATTTTATGGCAACATAACCGTGAACATCAATTACTCATCTTCTAAAGGCAATAGATTTTTTTGCTGATTTATTATGAATGGAGAAAATTATGGAAAACAGCAAATCTAAATTTTTGCGTACCTGTTACACTATAGCAGTTATATCTATTATATTGATTATTGTCATTCTTTCTAAATATTTATATAATATAAATAAAACTTCACAGGAAATAGAAAGAGAGATGCAAATATACAATGCACGTATTATATCAGATTATATGAAAGAATTTTTTCAAGGCCGCAAATCAGAATTATCACTTATTGCTACACATCTTTCAGATATAAATATACATAATACAAAAAATTTAAAAAGATTGTTTTTGTCATATGATAACTTATTTGACAATATTTCACTTATAGGAACAGATGGAGTACCTGTTTATGGAACAATTAATGGGGCAGCGGGCGAAGATGGATTTAAAAGTGCACTCTTAGGACATAGCACGATAGCAGATGAATTTACAGAAACCCTTGATGGAAAGTACAGATTGTGTATGTATATGCCAGTGGCTAGTAAAAAAGGAAAAATAAAAGCAGTTCTTGTGGCATCTTTTCTTAATGACACTTTAGAAGGCTATATGGCAGATAAAGTTTTAAGCAGTGATTCTTGTACTTTTGTTTTAAACAATACAGGAACAGTTATTTTTGGCAGCAGTCAGACAGAAGAATTTATTGGCAAATCGGGTACAAGTTATTTTTTCTTTATGAAAGCATGTGATATAATAACTAAAAATATAAATCCAGATTATATATTGCATATGATACATAAACAGAAAGAAATATCTTTAGAATATAAGTATGGTAATCAAAGTTATATTTCAGCGTGTGTACCAGTTGGCATAAATGATTTTTCTGTTACTTATCTTTCCAAAAGGCATACGACTGCTATTGATAAAAATATATTTTCTGCAAGGAACAAAATACTTTTTAGAATATTATTAATAGATATAACATTTGTATTTGTGCTGTTTTTCTATATTATTAAATACAGTGAAAATATAAAAAATCTTCTTAGCAAATATAAAATTGTGGATGAGCATAGTGAAGCAGCACTTTTTGAATACACATTTCAACCTATTAAACAATTTAAGATGTATGGCGACTGTGAAAAACTTTTAGGTAAAAAAATTAATACTCTTATGGGTGAGGCAGTGTATGATGTATATGACATTGTACATAAGGAAGATGTGTCAGTAAGAGGCAAGGTGCGTGAATTTTTTGAAAGTACACAGGAAAATTTTTCATCAGAGATAAGACTTTTGCATACAGATGGTGAATATAGATGGTTTCGCATTACAGGCACTATATCAAGGAATGAGATAGGACAGTGCATACGCTTTATAGGCAAAATGACTAACGCTAATAAACAGATATCTATGGAGAAAAACCTTGTTAAGAGAGCAGAAAATGATTTACTTACAGGGGTTCTTAATAAAAAAACAATAGAGGCAAGGATTACTGAAAGCTTAAAAAATGAAAACGATGGCAAAAACTATATATTTTATATGGTAGATTTGGACAATTTTAAGAATGTCAATGACACACTTGGACATATCTTTGGGGACAGAGCTATTGCAGATACTGCAAATGTGCTTAAAAAAATTTTTCATGACAATGCGTATGTCGGAAGGCTTGGCGGTGATGAGTTTGCTGTATGTGCAATATATGATGCATTTGATGAAGAAAGTCTTATGAAGTTTATTGAAGAACATGCCCAAAAGGTATGTGCAGCAAATCGCAGAGAATATTCAGATGGTGTGAATACTGTAAAGATTTCAAGCAGTATTGGTATTGCGATAGGTCCTAAAGATGGAAGAACATTTGAAATGTTGTATAAAAAGGCTGATGAATGCCTTTATAAATCTAAGAAATCGGGTAAGAATAAATACACTATCTTTGACCATTATACAGTATTTAATAGATAGTAAAGTGGCACTGAATTTATGGGACGCTTTAAGTATATAATAATATTGTGATTAATTTTAAATGGAGGTAAATTAGTAATGGCAAAAAGCATTAAAAATTTGAATGAAGTAAAAATACCAGAAACATATATTGTGGAGGATTCAGAGTATTTAAAAGAGGTAGACAGCTTTGTAATAAAAATGCGTCATAAACTTAGCAATGCAAGAGTTTTGGTATTTAGTAATGAAGATAACAACAAAGTCTTTAATATAGGCTTTAGAACTCCGCCTCATGATAACAAGGGTATTCCACATATTATTGAACATACAGTACTATGTGGCTCTAAAAATTTTCCAGTAAAAGACCCATTTGTTGAGCTTATAAAAGGTTCTTTAAATACATTCTTAAATGCAGTGACATATCCTGATAAAACACTATATCCTGTAGCAAGCTGCAATAATAAGGACTTTAATAATCTTATGCATGTATATATGGACGCAGTATTTTATCCTAATATTTATAAATTTGAGGAAATATTTAAACAAGAAGGATGGCATTATGAACTTGAAAGCAAAGATGCACCTTTAATTTACAATGGTGTTGTCTATAATGAGATGAAAGGAGCATATTCATCGGAAGAGCGTGTGTTAGACTGCTTTATTATGAATGGACTGTTCCCTGATAATGCATATCACTATGAATCAGGTGGAGACCCTAAGTGTATACCAGAACTTAATTATATGGAATATTTGGATTTTCATAAAAAGTACTATCATCCGTCTAACAGTTATATATATCTTTACGGCGATATGGATATTGAAGAGCGACTTATATGGATGGATGAAAATTATTTAAAATTCTTTCCTAAGATACAAATAGATTCAAAAATACACAAACAGAAAAAGTTTGACAGTATGAAGCTTATGTCTGAAAAGTATGCTGCTGCCACAGATGCAGACTGTTCTGAAAAAACATATTATGCTTATGCTGTTGCGATGGATATTACAATGGATCAAGAGAAATGTAGAGCACTTGAACTTCTCTCATATGTGCTTGTAGAGATGCCTGGTGCACCTGTTAAGAAAGCGTTGCTTGATGCTGGAATAGGAACTGATATTGATGTGGATTTTTGTGATATCTTGTGTCAAAGTTACTTTACTATATGTACTAAAAATGCAAAGCCAAATGACAGGGACAAGTTTTATCAGATAATAAAAGAGACACTTGAAGATATTGTAAAAAATGGTATTGACAGAAAAACTCTTGAAGCTGCGTTAAATGGCACAGAGTTTAAAGAAAGAGAAGCTGATTCAGGCTCTATACCAAAGGGACTTGTATATATCCAAAGAGCTTTAAAGACTTGGCTTTATGATGACAATGAACCATATTCTGCACTTAAATATGAGAAATACTACGCATTTTTAAGGGAAAAGCTTTCTACAGATTATTATGAAAAATTAATACAAGAGTATATCCTTGACAACACACATTCACTGCTTATTGAGATGAACCCAGAGCCAGGACTTGCTGTTAAAAATGAAATAGAGCTTGAGAAAAAGCTTGCTGATTATAAGGCAAGACTTTCTGATAAAGAGATAGAAAAATTAATTGCAGATACCAAGGCTTTAAAAACATATCAAGAAGAACCATCACCAAAGGAAGCACTAGAAAAAATTCCTATGTTATCAAGAGAGGACATTGACAAAAAAGCAAATCCTTATTATAATACAGAAACCAAAATTTGTGGAATAAAGACCATACATCACAATATCCCTTCTAATGGAATAATATATTTAAATCTCTTCTTTGATGTGCTTGAACTGAAGGAGTATATTCCAGAAATTAGTTTTTTAGCTACGCTTCTAGGTTATATGGACACAGAAAACTACACTTACAATCAATTTGATACAGAGACTAATTTTTATACAGGTGGCATTATCTCTGATATTGATGTATATACACATCTTGGCAAAAGTGATGAATATGAACTTAAATTTGAAGTACGCACAAAAGTGCTTGAAAAGCAGATTAAAAATGCACTCAGACTTCTTGCTGAAATGATGTTTAAGACGATATTTAAAGATGAGAAACATTTGCGTGAGGTTATTGCTGAAAGTCGCTCAAGGCTTAAAGTCAGCATTATGGCATCTGGCAACCAAGCGGCAGCACTGCGTGTTAATGCATGTATGTCAGAAAGTGCATGGGCTAGTGACTATTCTACAGGTATAGGATATTATGACTATCTTGTACGTCTTGATGAAAACTTTGACGAGGAAAAAGATAAACTAATTAAAGGCTGTGAAGAGCTTGTGAAAGCTATTTTTAAGAAAGATAAACTAATTATATCATGCACATGTGCAGATGAGGGGTTAAACCTTGTCAAAGAGGCAATGTCAGAATTTTTAGAAGAGCTTGATAATTTTGAACAAAAAGCAAAGGAGGAAAATGCTCTTTCATGCTTAAAACAGTATATACCTGATGTTTGTACAAGTAGAGAAGCATTTACAACGCCTGCTGAGATACAATATGTGGCATCTGGCGGCTCTTTTGAAAGTGTAGATGCCGACCTTGGTGTATTAAAGGTCGTACAGCATCTTTTAAACTATGGATATCTTTGGAATGAAGTGCGTGTAAAAGGTGGTGCATATGGTGTAAGGTGCAGTTTTACAAGAGAAAAACAGTGGTGCTTTTCTTCTTATCGTGACCCAAATCTTGTTTCAACACTTGATATATATAAAGGTGCGGCAAATTATCTTGAAGGATATGAGGCTGATGAGAGAGAAATTACAAAAACTATAATTGGAACGATAAGTGGTATGGATATGCCTCTTTCACCTAGCATGAAAGGAAATCGTTCTATGGCTGCATATTTTAAAAAGGTTGCTTTTGAAGTACTGCAACAAGAAAGAGACAGTATCCTTTCATGTAGTATAGAAGATATCAAAAAAGCGGCTGATGTTATAAGAGCGGCATTTGAAAAGAACAATATATGTGTAATTGGCAATGAAAAGCATATTAAAGATGATGCAGATATATTTGAAAAGATACGTGTATTATCATAATATAGATGGAGGATTAATGGAAACATTTAAATCAGGTTTTGTAACTATTATAGGAAGACCTAATGTTGGTAAATCAACACTTATGAATAGGCTTGCTGGACAAAAGATAGCGATTACATCTAATAAGCCACAAACTACAAGAAACCGTATACAAGCTATTTATAACTGCAAAGAAGGTCAGGTTGTTTTTCTTGACACACCTGGTATACACAAGGCAAAAAATAAACTTGGTGAATATATGGTTTTGGCAGCAGAAAAGACATTAAAAGAAGTTGACATTGTACTGTGGCTTGTTGAACCGACAACGTATATAGGAGCAGGAGAACGATATATTGCGGAATGTCTTCACAGTGTAGATATCCCTGTAATGCTTGTTATTAATAAAATTGATACTGTAAATAAAGCAGAACTTCTCACTATTATAGATAATTACAAAGATATTGCCAAGTTTGCAGAGATTATTCCTATTTCTGCTTTAAATGGTGAGAATACTAAAGACCTTATAGATACTATTATAAAATATCTGCCAGAAGGACCTTTGTATTATGATAAAGATATGGTAACAGACCAGCCAGAACGCCAGATAGTGGCAGAGATGATACGTGAGAAGACTTTAAGAAACCTTGAAAACGAAGTGCCACATGGTATAGCTGTTTCAATAGAGACTCTTAAAGAGCGCAAGAAGAAAAATATTGTTGATATTAATGCAGTTATTATATGTGAGCGTGATACACATAAAGGCATTATTATTGGCAAACAAGGAAACATGATTAAAAAGATAGGTACACAAGCACGACAGGATATAGAATCACTTCTTGCTTGCAAGGTAAATCTTAAAATATGGGTTAAGGTAAAAAAAGACTGGCGCAACAGTGATTATTTAATCAAAAATTTTGGTTATGACAGAAAGGATTTATAGCTTGTTGTCAGAAGATACCAGTATATTGAAATAATATAAAGTCCATTATATTATCACAGACGTAAGGCTGTGGAAAGGTATGGTGGGCAATATGGAAGAAAAAAATTGTTGGAATAAATTTATAGTTTCAGGCAAGATTGAAGATTATTTAAAGTATCGCAGCACTGTAGAATATGCGGCACATAATAAAATGGATACAGCGGATATAAATATGGGGGATAATATTGAGAGAAACAATTACACTTACAGGGATAGTACTAGTATCATCTCCAGTTAGAGAATATGACAAAAGAATTGAGATTCTTACACGAGAACGTGGCAGAATACCAGCATTTGCACAGGGCGCAAGAAAACAAAACAGCGCCCTTTCTGCATGTACTATTCCTTTTACATTTGGTACATTTCAAGTATATGAAGGGCGCAGTGCATATATTGTAAAATCTGGCGAGATAGAAAATTATTTTGCAAACCTTGCAGATAATTATGATTCTTTATGTTATGCATCATATTTTACGGAAGTTGCAAGATACCTTACCAGAGAAAATATAAGAGCAGACGAAGAACTTATGCTTTTATACATAACATTTAGGGCATTGCAGAGAAAAAATGTGCCAGTAAAACTTATAAGGCGGATATTTGAGCTGCGTATTATGTCATTACAGGGTCAGACACCAGAACTTTTTGTATGTATAAAGTGTGGGAACACAGATGCATTTGATGTGTATATGACAGAGGGTGGACTTATATGTCAAAACTGTGCACAAAAGCTTGAGCTTAAAAGACAGTATGCAGTGCAGCTTAGCCATGACGCAAGGTATACATTACAATATATTATATCAAGTCCAATACAAAAACTTTATAACTTTAATGTGTCAGATGCTGTAATGGATAATATAGATAAATTTATGGTAAAATATCTTTTGCAGTATCTGCCGCACCACTTTAATGCTTCTGATTTTTTGGCTTGAAATACTTATGCTGTAATGGTATATTAAAGTATGGCATATTAAGGAAAAAGTAAAAATAATTGGAGGAATTACAATGGAAAAGACAATGGACAAAATTGTTGCTCTGTCAAAAGCAAGAGGATTTGTATATCCAGGTTCAGAAATATATGGTGGTCTGGCAAATACATGGGATTATGGCAATCTTGGGGTAGAACTTAAAAATAATATTAAGCAGGCATGGTGGAGGAAATTTGTACGTGAGAACAAATACAATGTTGGCATTGACTGTGCAATTCTTATGAATCCACAGACATGGGTTGCATCAGGGCATTTAGGAAGTTTTTCTGACCCACTTATGGACTGCAAAGAGTGCCATGAGCGTTTCCGTGCAGACAACCTTATTGAAGATTATATGAAGGCAAATGGGATTAAGCCAGAAAGCAGCATTGACGGCTGGTCTAACGAAGAGATGCAGTCATATATTGAAGAAAATAATATTGCCTGCCCTTCATGCGGCAAACACAATTTTACAGATATAAGGCAGTTTAATCTTATGTTTAAAACATTTCAGGGCGTTACAGAAGATGCTAAAAATATTGTTTATCTTCGTCCAGAGACAGCACAGGGCATATTTGTAAACTTTAAAAATGTACAGCGCACATCACGTAAGAAAGTTCCGTTTGGTATAGCGCAAGTAGGAAAATCTTTCCGCAATGAAATAACTCCTGGCAACTTTACATTCCGTACAAGGGAATTTGAACAAATGGAACTTGAATTTTTCTGTAAGCCGAATACAGACCTTGAGTGGTTTGCATACTGGAAAGACTACTGTATCAACTGGCTTAAATCTCTTGGCATTAAAGAAGAAGAAATGCGAGTGCGTGACCACGATAAAGAAGAACTTTCTTTCTACAGCAAGGCAACATCTGATATAGAATTTCTCTTCCCATTTGGCTGGGGTGAGCTTTGGGGTATAGCTGACCGTACAGACTATGACCTTACACAACACCAGAATGTATCAGGACAGGATATGAGTTATTTTGATGATTCTTCCAATGAGAAATACATTCCTTATGTAATAGAACCATCACTTGGGGCTGACCGTGTAACACTTGCATTTTTATGCAGTGCCTATGACGAAGAAGAACTTGAAGGCGGGGATATGCGTACAATCATGCATTTCCATCCAGCCATTGCTCCTGTGAAAATTGCAGTGCTTCCACTTTCAAAGAAACTTTCAGAACCAGCAGAAAAGATATATGAAGACCTTAGTAAGATGTATAACTGTGATTATGATGACAGAGGCAATATAGGCAAACGCTACCGTCGTCAGGATGAGATTGGAACACCTTTCTGTATAACATATGACTTTGATTCAGAAGAAGATAAAGCAGTAACAGTACGTGACCGTGATACAATGGCACAAGAACGCATTAAAATATCAGAACTTAATTCTTACTTTAATGGCAAATTTGATTTTTAGTCTTAATCAAGTAGGAGGAATTTATCTTAAATGATAAATTCCTCCTACTCTATTCCCTTTTTCCAAACAAAAAAATCTTCCCAAATTATTCTTGATAAGAATAACATATAGAATAAATAGTTGTTGGACTTGATGTTGCAGTTATGCAAATTTTGTCCAATTTGCCTACAAAATCATCTGTTCCAAATGCATTAACACAGTCATTATATGAATATTTAGCATATTTGTGACCATTAGCATCACCTGTTTCAAATGGCGTTACTGTTGCCCATTCATTACCACCAGACCAGCTTTGTAAATTAAGTTCTGGAACAGAGTTTGCGCTATACTCTACATAAAAATAACCATTAGATGTTATATCTTCTCCTTTAAACCCCTTCCTCAATTTTTTTATAACCTCCCACTATACCATCTTCAATTTTCTTGTAACCACCTACTACACCTTCTGCTATTTTTTTATTAGCTGCTACCAACTTAGATTTTGCCATGTCATTACTCTCCTTTTCTTATTTGTTTGATTTGCAAACACATAATATCAGTGAAATATTTTTGTATTGTTTGATTTTTGTTTCAGTTTTATTAAAATCCACTCAATTACAATATTATGTCCGTAATTTAGCTTCCATTCATCACTCCAAAAATCAACCACTATTTTATATTTAAATTTCTGTATTCTCGTGGTGTACAGTTATAGAAACGCTTAAATATTTTGGCAAAATTACTTGGACTGTCAAAACCACATAGAGTTGCGATTTCTGATATACTATCTGCTGGATTTCTAAGTAGCATTTCAGCCCCTTGCATAATCCGATATTTTAACAAATACTGGATAGGTGAAAGATGGATTGTTTTCTTAAAACAGCGAAGACTTTCCCTTTCACTAATATCAGCGGCACTTGAAATTTCCGACAAGGATACATCATCAGCATAATTTTTGTGAATATAAGCGAGCATTTTTCTAATACGAAGATTGTCTCTGTTCAGTGGAACATTTTGCGTATCTGTCTGTGGGTTAAATTTCCCATATAAAAAAAGACAGATATGTGATAAATTTTCTCGCACGATAAATTCATATCCATAACAATCTTGTGCAAGAGCCTCAAACGCACAGTTAAACCAGTCTGTCACGTTTTCATTACTCCCTGCTTTTATAAAATAATACGAAAAGTTATTACAGGTTAATAGCGGCTGCATATACTTTTTTGCAAATACAAAGTCTTCATTTCCAGTAATAAGTGTTGAGCTAAAAACAAGGGAGTGCAGTTTACATTCCTTGACAGCTGAAGCATAATGGAGAATATTTGAATTAATAACAATACAGTCTCCTTCTTTTAAAAGAAAAGATTTTGATGGTATTTTTACTTTCATCTGTCCGCTTTCTATATACACAATTTCAATTTCCTCATGCCAGTGCCATGGGATAACATCTTCCTGCCTGTCCGTGTGAAAAGAGGAATATCCAGCACAGGGAAATTCAAGGCTTCCATGCGGTTGGAGTTCTTTTGATACTTTGTTTAAGTTTAATCCACATTCTTGTAATGCCATATTTTTTCCTTTCTTTCTACCTGGCGTTTTTTTTATATTATACGTCTAAAAATGTATTGTATCAAGTACTATTTGACGGTATTCTTTTAATAAACAAAAAACACAGGAGGACAATAAAATGATTCAACTATTGTTGATTATTATTTATCTTGCTTTTATCAGTCTAGGACTTCCAGATTCCCTATTAGGTTCAGCATGGCCGACAATGTATCAGGAGTTTTCTGTACCTATTTCCTATGCAGGCGGGATTTCTATGATTATCGCTGTTGGGACGATTATTTCCAGCCTTCAAAGCGACAGATTAACCAGAAAATTTGGAACAGGTAAAGTCACGGCTGCCAGTGTGTTAATGACTGCTGTTGCATTGTTTGGATTTTCAATCAGCCATTCCTATGCCGCATTGTGCTTATGGTCTATTCCTTATGGGCTTGGAGCTGGAAGTGTAGACGCTTCTTTGAATAATTATGTTGCACTCCATTATGCAAGTAGACATATGAGCTGGCTGCATTGTATGTGGGGCGTTGGTGCTTCACTTGGTCCATACATCATGGGTTATGCGCTGACCAGCGGACAAAGTTGGAATATGGGTTATCGCTATATTGCAATTCTTCAAATTATGTTAACTGCTATATTGATTTTCAGTCTGTCGTTGTGGAAAAAACAGGGCAACAATGATACAGGGCAGACAGACGAAGAAGCAGCAACTAAACCGCTTTCCCTACGTCAGATTATTAAAATTCCAGGGGCAAAAGAAATTATGATTACGTTTTTCTGCTACTGCGCTCTGGAACAGACAACTGGCTTATGGGCAAGCAGCTATCTTGTATTGCGCCGTGGATTATCAGCAGAAACCGCCGCTGGATTTGCAAGCTTATTTTTTATAGGTATTACAGCAGGCAGGGCTTTTAGTGGATTTTTAACAATAAAGTTAAATGATACACAGATGATACGGCTTGGACAGGGATTTATCTTGTCTGGTATTGTGCTTTTGTTTTTGCCGTTTGGAAATGTAAGCTCCTTGTTAGGGTTGATTTTGATTGGATTAGGCTGTGCTCCAATCTATCCTTCAATTATACATTCTACACCAGACCATTTTGGTGCAGATAAGTCACAAGCTATGATTGGCGTACAAATGGCATCTGCCTATGTAGGAACTTGTTTAATGCCGCCTATCTTTGGATTTATCGCAAACCATATCAGCGTATTCCTATTTCCAGTCTATTTACTGGCAATACTTGTTTTTATGGCTATCAAGCATGAAAAAATGTTATATAAAGTAGCGGCAAACAAAAAGGAAAATTTACTACGACATTGATTATTTTGTGATAATGGAATATTACCGCTGCTTCTCTGGGTACAGAAGCCTCTGAAATCAAGGCTGACTAATTTGGGATATAATTGATTTTTTTTTAAAATCATGTTAAAATACTATATATTTAATTAATTTTTTGGAGAAATACGTATGAAAATTGTAATATGTGATGACAGTATAAGAGACTTGTCAGACATAGAAAAACTATTATTAGAATATCAGAACTGTCATTCAAATATACATTTTGATATAGAAAAGTTCTCAGATGCTTTCCAGTTGTCAAAAAAAATTCAGGAAAATGAAATAGCAGATATTTATATACTGGATATGATTATGGCTTCAAAAACTGGTATTGAACTTGGCAGACAGCTTAGAAATATTGGCAGTAA
Organism: Lachnoclostridium sp. UBA3320; assembly: GCA_002361175.1. GTDB lineage: Bacteria > Bacillota > Clostridia > Lachnospirales > Lachnospiraceae > Butyribacter. Next base: position 19,185 of record DESG01000046.1, read on the forward strand.
ATCAGCAATTATATATATTACTGTTTCAGATGATTTTGCACTTGAAGCATATGAAGTACATGCTGTCAGATATCTGTTAAAGCCTATTGTTCAAGAAAAGGCATTTGAAGCATTTAACTATGCTATTGCACATACAAATACAGATACAGATGCTGTATATATGTTAAAAACTAAAAAAGGACTGGTATCTATACCCTATTCCAAAATTGAATACATAGAAAATTCTTCTCGGACGCTTGAAGTTCATCTTTCTGATGGGAAAATTTTAAAAAGTATTTTTATAAGAAAATCTTTTGATGAAGAGATTGCAAAACTAGAAGATGACAGACACTTTATCAAAGTTCACAAATCTTTTATAGTTAATTTAAAATATGTTCAGCAGTTATCAAGAAATCAAATAATTATGGAAAGTGGTGCTATTATACCAATAAGCCAGAAACGGACAGCTATAACACGGCATGAATACCTTTCATTTATTTCAGAATACTATAAATAGGAACAATACAATTATGGAAACTTTTAAAAATATTTCATATATGATGAGCCATATATTTTTATTCTTATTCATATATTTATTCAATATACACCGCTATTCCAAGTATATAACTGCAGGAATCTGCTTTTCTTCTTTTTCTATTATAGTGCTAGCAGATATTGTGAAATTAAATTTATTTCCTAATAGCTATCTATGCTATGTAATTGTAACAATATTTCAGATTATTGTTGCACAGACTACAGGTATTATTATCTCTAAATATATAAACAGTAAAGTTTTATTTATGGGACTTAGTGCTTCTAACTATGTAATTGCAGGAAGTCTTGCAGCAACTATTTTATACTACTATACTAAAAATGCATTTTTATCACTTACTGGAAGTTTTCTTATTCATTTTGTCATATTAATTGTTCTGTATAAAAAAATTCGACAAATATGGCTTAAACAAGTAGAAAATATTTCTTCTTATGCAATAGAAAAAAAGACAGAGACATATCTTACACAAACATGGTGGGAACTCTGTCTAATTCCAGTCTTTTTTTATTGTACTTTTACATTTATCGCTTACTTTCCTTATACACTGGACCAAAATCCACGCAATATTCCAGGGGCACTTTTTTCTATAATCACTATGTTTGTATCTTATGTAGTTGTAATACACTACATAGAAAGTGAAGGCAAAAAACTAGATATTTACTGGAAAAATGTTCTTTTTGAATATTATATAAAAGGTCTTGAAGACCAATATGAACTAATAAAACAGTCAGAACAAAATTTAAAAATTTTGCGCCACGATATACGACATTATACCAGAATGATTAATGCTCTCCTAGAACAAAAAGAATATGATGAAATTCATAATATTACTGCACATATTCAACATGTGGCAGATAATAATAAAGTGCAGGTATATTGCAACAATCTACTTATAAATACATTTCTTGATAAAATTATGAAAAAAGCAAAATCTCTTTGTATTGAAGTAAATCTAAATACAAAAATTGCCGCAGAAATTCCTGTTAATGACTATGAATTTACTGCAGTTATTGCTAACTTATTTGACAATGCACTATTTACAGTAAAAGACTATGAAAAAGAACAAAGAGTTATATATACACCACTTTACAACTTTT
>DESG01000112.1:0-10625 GCA_002361175.1 Lachnoclostridium sp. UBA3320
TTATATATATTTATCGTAGCGGAGTGGTATGTCTTTGTCAGGATGTTTTATTGTGGTGCGTCCCTTTTTGGTTGGGTGTTTGAATTGATGGTGACTACCTACCACGTTTACCTCATAATTAAGACTAAAAAGCTTACAGCTAGTAAAGTTGGAGCTGGTGCGTTTAAAAATATTAAGAAAAACGCAACTTTCAAAGTTCCAAGTGGAAAGGTTAATGCATACAAAAAGATTGTTGAAGCTAAAGGTGCAAGTAAAACAGTTAAAGTTAAAAAATAAGATGATAAGCGTAAGCCCTTGAAATTCTATATGCAACATCTAAAAAACTATTTTAGAAATCCCCAGTAAATAACTACTGGGGATTTTGTTTCTTTATTGTTTTGATATTAAATTACTCACTATGCCAGTTGCATAATTTCAGTCTCTAATTCTTTTATATCACTATCAAGCAAATCAGGAAAGTACTCAGATACTTCTTCAATTTTTATTTTATCTAATTTTAAAAGTTTACGTGCAGCTTCTTTTGCTGTTTTCTTTGCTGCTTCCTTTGCCGCTTCCCTTGCTGCTTCATTCCTCATATCTTCCATAATTTTACACATAACCGCAACTCCTTTCTCGTCTTGCTTAAAACATCGTGCTTTTTTAATATATTACCTAATTATTAATCTTTTATCAACTATTCTATCAAAAAAAATATACAAGAAAACATTCTGTAAGAAATAAGGTGGCAATTCCTCCCACCGCCTAAAGACAGTGGGAGGAATTGCCACGGTCAAAACCTGCGAAGGCATTAGTATACACCTTACCTGCCACCAAACACAGTATGTCCTCCATACCCTCCAAATCCACCAAGTTCTTCTTGTATCTTAATCAATCTGTTATACTTTGCAACTCTTTCACTTCTGCTTGGTGCACCAGTCTTTATCTGTCCTGAATTAAGTGCAACAGCAAGGTCAGCTATTGTAGTGTCTTCTGTCTCTCCTGAGCGATGTGACACGATTGAAGTATAACCATATTTCTTTGCAAGTTTAATCGCTTCTATTGTTTCAGATAATGTACCTATCTGGTTAAGTTTGATAAGTATTGAATTACCACAGCCTGTATCTATTCCTTTTTTAAGCCTTTCTGTATTAGTTACAAACAAATCATCACCTACAAGCTGTACACTTCCTCCAAGCTCTCTTGTAATCTGCTTCCACCCTTCCCAATCCTCTTCATCAAGTGGGTCTTCTATTGACTTGATTGGATATTTACTGCACAATGTCTTCCAGTGGTCTATAAGCTCTCCTGTTGACATTACTCTGTCGCTTTTTGGAAGATGGTACTCGCCTGTTTTACTGCCTTTCCATTCACTTGCAGCAGCATCAATAGCAAGTACAAAATCGTTTTCTGGCTTGTATCCTGCTTTGGATATTGCTTCAAGTATAAGCTCTATAGTTTCCTCATCGCTTGCAAGGTCTGGTGCAAAACCGCCTTCATCACCTACAGAAGTAGCCAGTTTTTTGGATTTTAAAATACTTTTCAATTCATGATATACCTCACAGCAATATCTAAGACCTTCTACAAAGCAGCACGCACCTACGGGCATTATCATAAATTCCTGTGTATCAACAGTGTTTGTTGCATGTGCGCCGCCGTTTAAAATATTCATCATTGGCACGGGAAGTGTATTGCCGCTTATGCCGCCGAGAAATCTGTATAAAGGCATCTTATAAGCCTTAGCAGCGGCTTTAGCTGATGCGATGGACACAGCAAGCATTGCATTAGCGCCGATTTTACTTTTATTAGAAGTGCCATCCTCTTCTATCATTTTCCTATCAATGTTATAAATATCAGACGCATCTAATCCCTTTAATCTAAAAGCCAAGAGCTTGTTAACGTTTTCTACTGCATTTTTAACACCATTGCCGCCATAGCGACTAGTATCATTATCTCTTAATTCGTGTGCTTCGTATATCCCTGTTGATGCTCCGCTTGGTGCAGCTGCCTTTCCTGTTGCACCACATTCAAGAATAACTTCTGCCTCAACTGTAGGATTGCCTCGTGAATCAATTATTTCTCTTGCCTTTACTTCACTTATTTTTAAACACTCCATCTTACATAACCTCCTGTAGATTTGCATATTACAATTTATAAGGTATAGTTTGAGAAATTTTGTCTTAAATTATACAAGAAGAATAAAATAAAACTAGTAATTTTAATGAAAATGCATTAAAATTATATGTAAATAGTAAAGCGTGTTTGCGCACAAAGAAAAAATCTAAATGGAGGTATTTAAATGGCAGTTACGATTTTTGCAGCAATAGACGTTGGTTCTCATGAAACAACTTTGCGTATCTATGAAATTTCTAAAAAATACGGCATTCATGAAATAGAATCTGTACACCACATTGCAAGACTAGGACTTGAAACATATTCTACACAGCACATAAGCTATCACACTATAGACAACCTTTGTAATATTTTAAATGGATTTTCTGCCAAGATGAAGGAGTATGCTATTACTGACTATATGATTACGGCTACTAGTGCCATACGTGAGGCAGACAATAATATAATTGTACTTGACCAAGTAAAACAGCGCACAGGTTTTCTTATTAAAATACTTAGTAATTCAGAGCAGAGGTATCTTTGTTATAAGTCAATAGCACTTAAGGAAAATTCATTCCACAAACTTATTCAGAAAGGCACATTGCTTGTAGATGTTGGAGGTGGCAGTATTCAGCTCTCACTTTTTGATAAAAACAATCTTGTAATATCCCAGAATATCCTTCTTGGCTCTTTAAGGATTAATGAGGTTTTACAAGATATGAAAGCTAAAACAGACAATTATCAAAACCTTGTCTATGAATATATAGCAAATGATTTGCATAGTTTTGTATCACTTTATATTCCTGAACACAATATTAAAAATATTATTGCTGTTGGAAATCAATTGACAAGCTTTGTCAAATATTTAAGTGTTCACCATTTTGGCAATTTGCAGCCATTTGATGCTAAAGGCAAGAAAAAAGATTCTATTAACAGACAGGAATACGAAGAATTTTATCAGGCAATAACATCACAAACTCCTGAAGAACTTTCAAAAGAACTTGACATACCGCCTGACAGAACAGCTCTTTTACTTCCTATTGCAATGATTTTCCATATTATGTTTGAAGAGACAAAAGCAGAACAGATATGGCTTTCGGGTATAACTTTATGTGATGGTATGGCAGCAGATTTTGCAGAACGTAAAGAAAAAATAACACCTGCACACAATTTTGCAGAAAGTATGGTATCTGCTTCAAGAAATATTGCTAAAAGGTACAGATGCAATGCTGAGCATAACAACAATGTAGAAGATATTTCTCTCAAAATATTTGATGCATTAAAAAAACCTAATCACCTTACAAAACGTGACAGGCTTATATTACAGATATCTGCTATACTTAGCAGCTGTGGAAAATTTATTGATTTAAATGATGTTGGTGAGAATTCATATAAAATAGTTATGTCAACTGAAATTATTGGCATCTCACAGAGAGAACGCACAATGATTGCAAATATTGTTAGATTCCCAAATGAAAGATTTCCAAATTATGTTGATATGACTGACGCATTTACAAAAGAAGATTATGTAATGGCGACAAAACTCAATGCAATATTAAGACTAGCTATCGCAATGGATAGAAGCTATCGTCAGAAATTTCGCAATACTACAGTCGGGCTTGAAGGCAATAAATTGACGATAACTGGCAAAACTCTTTATGATATTACACTTGAACAGGGAATATTTAAAAAATGTTCTGACTTTTTTGAAGAAGTATATGGAATACAACCTGTCCTTAAACAGAAAAAACAATTTTAAAACAAATTTGAATGGAGGATTTATATGGCAAATAAAAATAATTACCTTAAACCTGAATACTTTTATAACCGTGAACTGAGCTGGATTTCCTTCAACTATCGTGTACTTAGTGAAGCACAAGATAAAAACCGTCCTCTTTTTGACAGAATGGGTTTTCTTGCAATTACAGCTTCTAACCTAGATGAATTTTTTATGATACGTGTTGCATCACTTAAAGATATGGTGCAAGTTAATTATACAAAAAAAGATATCGCAGGGATGACTCCAATAGAACAACTTTCGGCAATAAGCGTTCAGACGCATCAGCTTGTCAAAGACCAGTACAATATTTACAATGACGAAGTTATCCCTGGACTGTTAGAAAATGGCATAAAAATTATTTCATACTATGAAGATTTAAATGAAGAACAATCAATATATGTTGATGAATTTTTCCAGTCAGAAGTGCTTCCTGTACTTACACCAATGGCGATAGATTCATCAAGACCTTTCCCACTTATACGTAATAAAACATTAAACATAGGCGCAGTAATTAAAGTAAAAACTGGTGCAGATAAAAATCCTAATACACAGTTTCGTGAACTATATATGTCTCACTATAATAAAAAGAAAAACAGCGCAGATACTACTGGAGATATTGATTTTGCGACAGTTCAAGTTCCGTCTGTACTTCCACGTTTTGTTGAAATTCCTTCCAGTGGTGACATACAAAAAACTTTTATTTTGCTTGAACAGATTATTGAGAAAAATATAGAAAAACTTTTTGTAAATTATGAAGTTCTTGCAGCATTCCCATATAGGATTATGCGAAATGCTGACCTTGATATTGAAGAAGATGAGGCAGCAGACCTTCTTATGGAAATTGAAAGACAGCTTAAAAAACGTCAGCGTGGCGAGGCAATACGTATTGAGGTTGAAGAGACTATAGATAAGCGTTTGCTTAAAACATTAGAAAATGAACTTCAAGTTAATGAAGAAGATATATTTAAAATTAATGGACCTCTTGACCTCACATTTTTATCAAAATTTGATAAAATAGATGGATTTGACAACCTGCGCAAGAACAGCTACACCCCACAGCCAGCTAAATATCTTGATGACAATAACAACTTATTTGAACAGATAAGAGAACATGATATATTGCTGCACCACCCATATGAAACTTTTGAACCTGTTGTAAACTTTGTTAAATTGGCCTCTAAAGACCCAGATGTACTTGCAATTAAACAGACGCTTTATCGTGTAAGCAGTAACTCTCCTATTATCGCTTCCCTTGCTGCTGCCGCTGAAAATGGCAAACAAGTAACTGTACTTGTAGAGTTAAAAGCAAGGTTTGATGAGGAAAATAATATTATCTGGGCAAGAAAACTTGAACAGGCTGGATGTCATGTTATATATGGCCTTGTAGGGTTAAAAACACATAGTAAGATTACACTTGTAGTGCGAAAAGAAGAAGATGGAATAAGGCGTTATGTACATCTTGGAACAGGTAATTATAATGACAGCACAGCCAAAATCTACACTGATATGGGGCTTTTGACGTGTCAAAAAGCTATAGGTGCAGATGCAACTGCTGTATTTAATATGCTTTCAGGCTATTCAGAGCCGGCGGTGTGGAATAAACTTGCAATAGCGCCTATATGGCTTCGTGACCGCTTTATATCTCTTATAAAGCGTGAAACAGAATTTGCAAAATCAGGCAAAAAAGCTTTTATTAAAGCTAAGATGAACTCGCTTTGCGACCAAGGTATAATTGCTGCCCTTTATGAAGCCTCAGCGGCAGGTGTAAAAATTGACCTCGTAATACGTGGCATATGCTGCCTTAAAACAGGTATATCTGGCATAAGCAAAAATATAACTGTGCGTTCAATAGTAGGTAATTTTCTTGAACACAGCCGTATATTTTATTTTCATAATAATGGATTTGAAGAAGTATTTATGGGAAGCGCTGACTGGATGCCACGTAACCTTGATAAACGTGTAGAGATACTTTTTCCTGTTGAAGATGAAAAATTAAAAGAAGAAGTAATACACATTTTAGATATACAGTTAAAAGATAATGTAAAAGCAAGGATAATGCAGCCTGATGGAAGTTATGTAATTCCTGATATAAAGCCTGGAACGGAAAAACTGTGTGCACAAGATTATTTTTGTAAAGAAGCTGTTAAAGCAGCTAATGCTAAAAAAAAGATACCAGATGCCACAACCCCATGTTTTGAACCGCTGACAAGCGAAATGGAAGAATTTTAATTATTATAAGATGCGGATTTTTATATCTGCAAAATCCGCACCTTGCTAAATTATATTACAAGCTTATTAGTTGGCGGCTGGCATGTATGATTTTTACATATATAATAAGTTGTAATGTCAGAAAGTAGTGGATATTCTCTGCTTTCTGGCACTACTTCTATATTAGCAAGAAATGGAAGTTTCTCCATTATTTCCTGCAATTCTTCATTTCTCTTATTATACACATTATCTTTTAACACAACTGTAATATGCATTGGAGGATTTGTATAGAGCATTTTTGCTATTAAAAACATACTACATCCCGAGGGATAATCCTGTATTTTTGCTATCATAAATTCAAACTGTCTTTTAGCGTATTCTTTGTATATATCTTTTTGGGTAAGCTGATAGAGTCTAACAAAATTATATGCCATAACAGAGTTGCCTGATGGTATAGCTTGGTCGTATATTTCTTTAGGATTTATAAACAGCCCACTGCTGCCTATTTCACTGAAACAGTAACCATTATTTTCACTGTCTGCAAACCGTCTTACTGTTTCAAGTAAAAACTCTTCTGCTTTTTTTAAATACATTTCATCTAAAGTAGAATTATATAATTCTATCAGTGCTGTAATATAAAATGCATAATCATTTAAAAAGCCTTTTTCAGAATGTTTGCCATTGCGAGTGCTTGTATATATTTGTTTTCCTTCGCATAAATTTTTCTCAATAAATACCTGTGCGCCTTTAGCTACATCTAAGTATTCTTTTTTTCGTGATACTCTATATAGCATAGACATTGCTGCTATCATTATAGAGTTCCATGATGTAAGGTGTTTATCATCAAGGTGCAGTTTTGTGCGATTTTTCCTGTAATTATATATATCATCTATTTCTTTGCCAAATAATTCCTGTATTTTGTCATTGTCGTTTTTAAGCAAATTTGGGATATTTGTACCGTCAAAATTTCCTATATCAGTAATATCAAATATTTGTGCAAACTCTTTTCCTTTTTTTTCACCTAATAACTCTTCTATTTCTTTTAAAGTAAAAGTGTAATACTTCCCTTCTACTCCTTCACTATCTGCATCTTGTGCACTGTAAAAACCACAATCTTGTGAAATCATTTCCCTTAAAACGTATTTTGCCGTTTTTTTGGCTGTATCAAGATAAAGTTCATCATCTGTAATACAATATGCAGCCAAATATGCCATTATAAGCATAGCATTGTCATATAACATTTTTTCAAAGTGCGGCACAAGGAAGTATTTGTCTGTAGAATATCTTGAAAAACCATACCCAATTTGGTCAAAAATTCCTCCTTTGCGCATCTGCAACAGTGTTTTTAAAGCCATATGCAAAGCATCTTTATCATTGTTTTGCTTTGAATATAGTAACAAAAACAGTATGTTATGTGCTGATGGAAACTTAGGAGCTACTCCAAACCCGCCATTTTTACTGTCAAAACTATCTGCAAATGCTTTAGTCGCTTCCTTTTCTAAATTATGCTTTGTTATTGATACATAATGATTTTGTGAATTTTTAATATGTGCCATTATTCGACCAGCAGATTGTAAAAGTTCTTGTCTGTTACTCTGCCATTGCTTCACAACAGCGGCAAGAAGTTCATTAAAGCTTGGCATACCATACTGTGGCTCTGGCGGAAAGTATGTTCCAGCAAAAAAAGGTTTTTTATCCCATGTCATAAATATGCTCATAGGCCAGCCGCCACTGCCTGTAAATGCTTGACATACTGACATATACACACTGTCAATATCTGGACGTTCTTCACGGTCAACCTTTACTGAGACAAAATTGTTGTTTAAAAATTTTGCTGTCTGCTTATCTTCAAAACTTTCATGTGCCATTACATGACACCAGTGACACGTGCTGTAACCAATACTTAGGAATATTGGTCTGTCCTCTTCTTTCGCCTTTTGAAATGCCTTATTGTCCCATGGATACCAATCTACAGGATTTTGAGCGTGCTGTAATAAATAAGGGCTTGTTTCCCTTTTAAGGTGGTTGCTCATAATACTACCGCCTTTCTATTTTTTGTACTAGTATTATCCGTCACGCTTTAAAATATGCACCATATTTACTTTTCCACCATATCTCTTACTTTTACAATTTTTTCAACTTCTGCATTTATATCTTTTGTGGCAGCAGTCCAATCATCGTCAACTCCTTCTGTTGCCTCTTTCTTAAAAATTATTTTTACAGTCATAAGTATAAGTTTTATATCTGTCCAAAGAGAATAATTAGATATATAAAATAAATCAAGTTTAAGCTTATCATATGGCGTAGTATTATACTTTCCATAAACTTGAGCATAACCTGTAAGACCTGCTTTTACCTTTGTACGAAAGCAAAACTCTGGTATTTCTTTGCAATATTCATTTGCTATCTCTGGTCTTTCTGGACGTGGACCTACGAAAGACATATCTCCTTTTAATATATTAAAAAGTTGTGGCAGCTCATCTATTCGAGTTGCCCTTATAAAATGCCCTACAGGAGTTATTCTGTCATCATTTTCCTTTGCAAGTTTTGCAACACCATCTCCTTCTGCATTAACTATCATACTTCTAAATTTATATATTTTAAATTCTTTATCATCTTTAGTAAGACGTGTCTGCTTATATAAAATGGGTCCTTTGTCATAGAACTTAATTGCTGCTGCTGCTAAAAGCATTATAGGAGATGTAATAATAATAACTAAACTAGCAAGAACCAAATCCAAGATACGTTTTGCAAGTAATTGGTCAAAGCTTAATGTATACCCCTTTGAAAGCATAAATGGTGTGTCAAATATATGTATCCTGTCCGCTCCCATAAGCAGGATATCTGAAATCTTTGGAACGACATAAGCTCTTATTCCATTAGAATAACAGTATTTAAGCACATCATTTCTCTCCACAGCAGAAATATCACCAATTATGACTGCCTGAAAATCTTTCATTTTATCGGCAACTGCATCAATTCCTTCATTTACATTAATTGCGTCATATATTGCATATTTATCACGCCTTGTTTCGACCTTGTTCACAAGTCCTACAGCGGGTCTATTACCATATATAAGCAATATTTTCCAAGGCTGAAAAATGCTGTTATAAAAATAGATTACAATGTTGTTAAATATTATTGATATTGCCATTTCAACCAACATCATAATAAAAAGCACTGTAGGATTTACAAGTCTAAAGGCAAGAAGTGATATTACTATATAAATTACCATATTAGTCATAAAAAGACTTAAAAAGTGTGACAGTACCACTTCTACTTTTCTTAATTGTCCGATTTTAAGTCCTCCATACATACTTGAAAAAAATAGTAATACAGCAGCATACAGCGCAATAAGCATGTAATTGCCTCGGCGGTAGAACTTAAACCTGTACATTGTTTCAAAGTAATAATTGTACCATACATAAGCAAAAACTGTTGTCATAAGCAGTATGCTTATTAAAGACACTATGAAAAGTATAGTTTTTTTATAAGGGTCATAGTTTTTCATTATTTACCTCACTTATCCATCGTAATTTTTTAGATTTGCATCAATATAAACCAAATAATACTAATATTTTAAAAATTTGGTTGTCCAAATAACGCTGTCTGTAAATTCTTCCTGTTTTAATAAGCTTTATCCTTATATTTATATTTTTTTTGCCATGTATAAAAAGCCTTAAAAGCTTTTCATTATTTTTTATTTTTTTATATCTATTATTTTTCTTAAATTCACTGTGAAATATACGCATAAATTCAACTGCTTGTCTGCTTGAGCTGCTTGAATCTTTTGTAAATTTTTTTATTCTGTATTTAAGTTCGGCAAGTTTTTCAGTATTTTTTCCAACTGCATTGCCTTCATGCTGACGATAAAGGATATATGATTTCTCATCATAGTATATTTTTCCAAAACATGTTGCTATAAGATAGAGCCACCTGTCATGCATTGTTGTAAATTTAGGTAATTTATTTACAGCCATCTGCCTTAATTTGTTATTAAAAACTGTAGTACACCCTGTTACAATATTTTCTATAAGTGCATTGCCAAAGCTTGGTCTCATCTTTGGGTTGTCAACATTAACTGGCAAAAGTTTTAAATTTTTATCTGTAAGCGTGGGACGGCAGCAATATAATAAAGGGACATTGTTTGTACCCATCTTTTTAAGCATTTTTATTCCAGCACTTATTTTTTGTGGGAACCAGTAATCGTCTTGGTCTGCAAGTGCATAATAGTCTGCATCGTCTGCATTTGCCATCAAGTCAAAAAAACTTTGTATAGCACCTTTATTAGAGCCTTGATACCACTTAATCTTTTCTGGATACTTACTTGAATATTCTTTAAGTATAGACTGCGTGCCATCTAAAGAGCCATCATCACGCACAAGCAGAGTAAACTCTGCAAGTCCTTTTTCTTCACAGTCCTGCATCATTATAGCATCTATCTGTTCTTTTAAGTATTTTTTCCCATTATAAGATGACATAAGTATCTGAAGCTTTTTCACTGTTTTTTAGCTCCTTATCTATTATTGTTATATATAAATAAAAGTTT
>DESG01000112.1:10820-25140 GCA_002361175.1 Lachnoclostridium sp. UBA3320
ATATATAAATAAAAGTTTGTTATTGTGCTTTTGCATACATTTTATACATTAGTACAGTTAATGTCAATCATATAGGTAAATAAATTTATTGTTGTTTTTTAGAATATTTCATGTATAATAGTCTTATGGCTATTTATCCGCCAGAATTATTTTTAAAAGGAGGTAATCATGGCTGGTTACGACAAAAGCAAAAAAGGTAAAGATGACCCTTCAGAAAATGAATATTCTTTTTTTCTGATATTGCCTATCATAGCAGTTTTGGCAATAATCCCGCTTATTATACGCTATTATCCGTACAATACACACCTTAGTAATTTTGAGTGGATTGGTGTGGAGGAGGAGAAAACCGATTTTTTCTTGCATTATAAGACAGTAGCACTTATTTTAGTATCGGTATTTATGATATTTGCTATTGTGTACATGATACTGGGTGAAGAACGCAAGTTTGTCTGGGATAAAAAACTTATTCCACTGGCAATATATGCTGCTATTTCACTTATTTCAGCCATTGTATCACAAAATTCATATTTTTCTTTTAACGGTATTTTTGAACAATTTGAACCAGTGTGGGTACTTATTGGCTATTTTATAATTACTTATTACTGTTTTTTTGTACTGCAAAATGAAAAAAATGTCCGGCGTACAATGAGATGGTTTATGGTAGGTATTTCTATTATGGTGGCACTTGGATTAAGTCAGGTATTTCAACATGATTTTTTACGTACTGAACTGGGTGGAAATTTGATTTACCCTGGCGGAGGGCTTTCATTTCAATTTGAACTTGGACGTGCATATTTAACATTGTACAATCCTAACTATGTAGGTTTTTATGTTACGCTTGTAGTCCCTATTCTTGTTGCACTTATATTTACTACTAAAACCCTCTGGCATCGCATTGGCTATGCTTTCCTTTCTGTAGCGCTTATACTTATACTTTTTGCATCACAGTCACGTGCTGGTGTTGTTACAATAATTATTTCGCTTGTAATTATGTTATTATGTATGCGTAAAGTATTTATTAAAAACTGGAAAATAACCATTATTTCCATAGCAGTATTTATAGCAGCGTTTATTGGGATAAATGCAATGAACCAAAACATACTTTTAGACCGTATGAAATCCATGTTTTCAACGGTAGATGAAACATATGCACTGGAAAATATTTTTACTAATGACGATAATGTAACTATTGACTATAAAGGAAACAGACTTGTATTTATGGTTGAACAAGATGAATACAAAAACGATATTTTCAGTCTTGCAGATGGTGACGGCAACGCAGTGCCTTTTTCACTTTCAGAAGATGGAGTAAATTATGTAATTAATGATGAACGTTTTCCATTTACATTTTCATCTGTAAGAGTTGAAGATTTTTATGGTTTTGGGGTTACGATTGATGACAAAACTTGGTATTTTTCCAATCTTATGAAAGCAAATGACAAAACATACTATGCTCTTGGTGCTGGCATGGCGCTTATGAAGCTTACAGAACAGGAAAAATCCCTAGACTTTCTTGAAAACCACTACCATTTTGCAAATATGCGTGGATATATATGGGCACGTACTTTGCCACTGCTGAAAAAATATTTCCTGCTTGGCTCAGGTCCTGATACATTTTTACTTGTATTTCCAAATAATGATTTAGTAGGTTTATACAATTCAGGACATGTCAATGAAGTTATAACAAAACCTCACTGTATGTATTTACAGGTGGGTGTACAGACAGGTGTACCTTCACTTATCGCACTGCTTGTTTTCTTTATATGGTATTTAATAGACAGTTTTAAATTATATTGGAAACACAATTATGAAGGCTATCTTCCTAAAATAGGTGTTGCAATATTTGTAAGTACTATAGGCTATATGATACTTGCCATAACAAATGATTCATGTGTAGCTACATCTCCTATTTTCTTTGCACTGGCAGGAATGGGGCTTGGCATTAACTACAAATTGAAAAAAGAAAGGCTTTCTTAATTTATGAAAATTTTATTTCCGCACTGGAAAAGCTTTGGTGTAGAAGATATAACTGAGGCTTTTGAAAAGCTAGGACATACTGTAGTACAATATGAACATGAACCATCAAACTATCGGATTGATCCAAAATACAAATCAACATTTAAAAAATATATACGCTCAGAGAATATAGAATTAGTTTTTACTTCAAACTATTTTCCTGTAATCTCTGATGCGTGTAATGACACTGGTATTATATACATATCATGGTGTTATGACAACCCGCTTGTACTTACTTACTCAAAGACAATTTTTAATCCGTGCAATCGAATATTTATATTTGATTCACAGATGGCATCTGAAATTAAGGCACTAGGTGCACAAAATGTCTATTATATGCCAATGGCAGTCAATGCAGAAAGGCTTTCAAAGATGTCTGCAACACCAGAGCAGAAAAAAATTATAGAAGCAGATGTATCATTTGTAGGTTCACTTTATACAGAAAAACATACTTTATATGACAGAATGACAAAACTTGATGCCCATACACGTGGATATCTTGAAGGTGTAATGGCTTCACAGATGCTTGTATATGGCTATTCATTTATTGAAAATACGCTCACACCTCAGATTATAAAAAAAATGCAGGAAGCTATGCCGCTTGAAACTACGCCAAACGGCATGGAAACTGTAGCATATACATATGCAAACTATTTTTTGTGCAGAAAGATGACGCAGACTGAACGCACAGAAATATTAGATGAACTATCAAAGCTGCTTTCATATATCACTACTTCTGATGGCAAGGCTTTTATGCCACTTAAACTGTATACTCCAGCACCAACTCCATTTTTGCCGAATGTAGAAAATATGGGAACAATTCACTATATGTATGAAATGCCGCTTGTCTTTCAAAACAGCAAAATTAATTTAAATATTACACTGCGCAGCATAAAAAGCGGTATACCACTAAGGGCAATGGATATAATGGGCGCTGGTGGCTTTCTTTTGACAAACTACCAAGACGACTTTAATCTCCACTTTACAGATGGAGAAGATTTTGTAAGTTATTCCAGCAGAGAAGATTTATATGCTAAAGTTGTATACTTTCTTACACATGAGAATGAACGCAAAGAGATTGCTGCAAATGGCTGTAGAAAAGTACGCACAAATCACACATATGAAAAAAGCCTTGCAGCCATGCTTGAGAAAATATAAAATACCCCTGTATATCTGTAAAAAGATATACAGAGGTATTTTTAATCTAATACATAAATCGTATAATTATGCGCCTAGAAGCTTTGTTACCATATCTTCTTGCTGCTGCATCTTTTCCTCAATCGTAAAATATTGATACTGTTGCATTATTTCGCTTTTCTTTTGTTCACTTACATACCCTTCAACATCTAAGTCTTCAATACTACTTCTGGAAGCTTCCATATTTTGAGCAGAAATATTACCTATATTGTTGCTAAATTCAATAGTGTTATTCTGTGCTCCAAGTGAAGCTCTTGCATCATTTACCTTATTAATAGCATCATCAAGCTTTGAAACATCAATCTTTCCTGTAACACTATAGTCTTTAATGCCAAGTGCTTCTAATGTTGCATCTGTTGTGCGGATAGAAAGACCGCCTCCTTCAGGATTAAGCGCAAGATGCATATCTGCCATGCTGCCATCTAAAAGATTCTTTGTATTAAACTGTGTACCCCTTGCCACACTTGTTATATGTTCTTTTAACTGGTCAATTTCTTTTTGTATACCTTGTTTGTCAGAACTGGTATAAATTGAATTAGAAGCTTTAAGACTAAGTTCTCTCATACGCTGTAAACTGTCAGTGATATTAGCCAGTGCGCTATCTGCTGTACGTGTGACATTTTGACCATCTATGCCATTTCTTACACCCTGTTTATAGCCATTTGCCTGTGAGAGATGTTTTTGTGCAATAGCAGAACCTGCTGGATCATCTGCTACACTTTTAGTTAAAGATGCATTATACGTATTATTTGATAATGATGAAATAGCAATACTCATATTAATCACCCGCTTTCCACTTACTTTTTCTGGATAATTTTATTATAAATGAGATAGCAAAAAACTTCAAGCCTATTCTGACTTTTTTGCAAATAAATACAGCAAAATCTACACGGCTTGATAGTGCCTCATTTTTTATGAAAACACCAAAATCTATTGTAAAGTATCATAGTTTATGGTACAATATGTTTACATACAAACGAAAGGAATACAGGTTATGCGAAAAAGTATAAAAATTGTTGTCGGAGTGCAGATTGCCATAGCTCTTGCTTCTATGTTGCTGCTTGGTATAATGATTACAAAAAATCTTAGGAATGTAGAACATTCTGAAACTGCCAGCACTGAAATAAGCAGTCTGCTTGAAAGAATACAAAAAGCTGAAGTTGCCCACTATAAATGGTCTGCAAGTCTTAGTAATGCGCTGTATGCTGGTATGGAATTTACTGGAAGTACAGACCCTACTGGATGTGTACTTGGACAATGGATTTATGGTGAAGAGGGAACTAGTGATGAAACTATTCTTAATCTTCGCAATCAGTTAAAGCCACTTCATGAAGAACTTCACGAATCAGCTACTTATGTATTAGAGCTATATAAAAACAAACCATCAGAAGCTCAGGCATACTATCAAGACACAATTCAACAAAATCTTGGTGTATTGGTAGAATTGCTTGACCAAGTGGCAGAGCGTGCAGCAGTGCTAAATGAATCCAGTACTCAAAATATGCAGTCCGCTGTCACTTCCATGCGTATTACATCTATAGCAGGTTTAGGGCTTACGTTAATCTGTCTTATTTGTCTTGTTGTATATGTATTAAGGCGTGTTGTAAAACCTATTCTTATTATTACTCAACAGACACGCCCTTTACATGAAGGTAAATTAAAACTAGAGTTAAATTATAACGCAAAGGACGAAATTGGGGACTTAGCACAGACTATTAAACAGGCAATGGAACAGATTAGTCAGTATGTAGATGACATTAATCGTATTATGTATCAACTTTCAACAGGCAATTTTAATGTAACGACCTCTACATCTTTTATTGGAGACTTTCGTTCTATTGAGGAATCTATAAACAGCTTTACAATGTCACTTTCCTCAACAATAAATAATATAAATTATGCTGAACATAAGGTATCTAATCATGCTAAACTTTTGTCTGGCAGTGCTAAATCACTTGCAGATGGTGCTGCTACACAAGCTAGTGCTATGGAGGAGCTTTATTCTA
Source organism: Lachnoclostridium sp. UBA3320 (assembly GCA_002361175.1). GTDB lineage: Bacteria > Bacillota > Clostridia > Lachnospirales > Lachnospiraceae > Butyribacter. Next base: position 16,040 of record DESG01000112.1, read on the forward strand.
CTTTAAATGACCTCTCTAAGAGTGCACAAAAAAATATACAAACTGCTACTAATGTACAGGAAAATGCGCAGCTTACTCAAAGGCAGGTAAATGACAGCAGTATGCAAATGGATGAACTTATTACTGCTATGAAAGAAATTAGTAGTGCAACACAGGAAATTGAGCAAATTATCACTACTATTGAAGGCATTGCTTTTCAGACTAATATCCTTTCTTTAAATGCTGCTGTAGAGGCTGCGAGAGCAGGTACTTCTGGAAAAAGCTTTGCCGTGGTAGCTGAAGAAGTGAGAAATCTTGCACATCGCTCTGACCAAGCTGCTAAAGCAACAATGGAGAAAATTCAAAATTCTGTACAGGCAGCTGAACGTGGTAAGCTAATTGTAGAAAAAGTTTCGGATTCTTTGCAAAAAACTTTTGATTTAATACACAATTCAAATGAAGCTATTGGTGAAATCACAGAAGCAGTGCGTATTGAGGCAACTGCAATTTCACAAGCAACTGAAGGACTGGGACAAATATCTGCTGTAGTACAAAATAACTCCAGCAGCAGTAAAGAATCGGCAACTGTTAGTTCAGAGCTGTTCGAGCAAGTGCGTCTTCTGCAAGACCAGACAAGTCAGTTTCAAATTTTACAAAAATAATACTGCTGTCAGTTGCTTATAATATAGGCATAAAACCAGAATACAATTTGGTTTTATGTCTTTTTTAATGCTTTACTTACAATTAACATACATATGCTTTTAGAATTAACATAATAGGCAGTACAATGACCACATATTAAAAATAAAGGAGTGAATTATATTATGATTAAGAAAATAACTATTATTGCAGCTACTTTTGCCTTGTGTGTATTGACATTTATAGGGTGTGGTTTTGGAACAGAAAGTAATAATAACGTGAAAGCAGACAGTATGCAAACTATTTCAACAGATGGTTCTACCTCAATGGAAAAAGTGATTGGATTTTTAAGTGAAGCTTATATGGGTGAGCATGAGGGTATAAAAGTTACATATAATCCGACAGGCTCAAGTGCTGGTATACAAGCTGTATCAGAGGGAAGATGCGATATAGGACTTTCAAGTCGTGAGTTAAATAATGAAGAAAAAGAAAGTTTGGATGGAACTATTATTGCGATTGATGGCATAGGAATTGTTGTAAATCCTAATAATCCAATTAATGATTTAAGTTTAGCGCAAGTTAAAGATATTTACACTGGTGCTATTGATAACTGGAAAGATATTGGCGGCACTGATGCTCCTATTGTCTGTATTGGACGTGAAGCAGCTTCTGGTACAAGAGATGGCTTTGAAGAAGTTACTGACACAAAGGATAAGTGCAAGTATAATCAGGAACTTACATCTACAGGCGATGTTGTACAGACTGTAGCAGGCAATCCAAATGCAATAGGATATGCTTCTATCGCTTCTGCAAATGACAGTGTAAAGCTTACAAGTATTGATGGTGTTGTTCCATCTACGGAAACTATACAAAATGGGGAATACAAGATACAGAGAAATTTTTGGTTTGTAACAAAAAAGGATAAATCACTTTCTAAAGCAGCACAAGAATTTTTTGATTTTGCAACAGGAATACAGGCTGACAGTTTAATTACTGATGCTGGAGCAGTGCCAGTAAAACGTTAATTGGAGGTCTTTATGGAAAAGATAATGAAGTGTTTATTTATGATATGTGGAATACTTACAATAGTATTTGTAGCACTGATTACTATATTTCTTGTGGCAAGTGGTATTCCTGCAATACGAACTATCGGATTATCACAATTTTTATCAAGTACTGTATGGGCGCCTACTGCAAGTAATCCTTCCTATGGTATTTTACCATTTATTTTATCATCTGTGTATGGAACGTGTGGAGCATTGCTTCTAGGTGTGCCAACTGGCATTTTATGTGCAGTATTTTTATCAAAAATGTCTCCTGCAAAAATTGGCAATATTGTGAGGAATGTAGTTGATTTGCTTGCAGGAATCCCATCTGTAGTCTATGGTCTTGTAGGCATGATTATTATTGTGCCATATGTGAGAGAAGTTTTTAATCTTCCAGATGGAGCAAATCTGTTTTCAGCAATTATTGTACTTGCAGTAATGATTCTGCCCTCTGTAATTTCTGTATCAGAGACAGCGATAAAGGCAGTGCCAAAGGAGTACGAAGAAGCATCTCTTGCACTTGGTGCGACAAAAACAGAGAGCATATTTAAGGTAGTGTTACCAGCAGCAAAAAGCGGCATTGCTACAGCTATTGTACTGGGAACTGGCAGGGCAGCAGGAGAGGCAATGGCAGTTATGATGGTAGCTGGCAATGTTGCCAATATGCCAAAGCTTTTTAGAAGTGTTCGTTTCTTAACTACAGCAGTTGCCAGTGAGATGTCATATTCTTCGGGATTACAAAGGCAAGCATTATTTTCTATTGCTCTTGTTTTATTCCTATTTATTATGGCAGTCAACATAATACTGAATGTTGTTATAAAAAAAGGAGAAACAAAGTGAATGATAAAATTTACACAATTAGAAAAGCTAAAGATATTTTCTTAAATATACTAGTATACTTAGCAACAGGTATAGTCTGTTTTATATTGATTGGGCTGGCAGGTTATATTTTATATCGAGGCATTGATAATATATCATGGGAGCTTGTTTCTACAAAGCCAAGTCTTATTAATGGAACAAATGGCATCTTGCCAAATATTTTAAATACATTGTACATAATTATTATGACGCTTATTATTGTGCTGCCGCTTGGAGCAGGGGCAGCAATTTATCTTAATGAGTATGCAAAGAATAAAAAATTTGTAAGAATAATTGAACTTGCAACAGAGACGCTTGCTGGAATACCATCAATTATATATGGTCTTGTAGGAATGCTTGTATTTGTAGAATTTTTTTCTTTGGGAACAAGTTTATTAGCAGGTACGTTTACTCTTGCTGTTATGACACTTCCAGTAATTATCCGTACAACAGGAGAAAGTCTTAAAACAGTGCCAGATTCATATAGGGAAGGTGCGCTTGCACTTGGTGCAGGAAAATGGCATATGATACGTACAGTTGTAATTCCATGTGTTATTGACGGAATTGTGACAGGGTGTATTCTTTCTGTGGGCAGAATAGCAGGAGAAAGTGCTGCACTTTTTTTTACAGCAGGAATGGCAAATGAAATACTTTCTATACGTGAGGCATTACATGCTGGAAGTGCAGGTTCATCTCTTACTGTGGCACTTTATATGTATGCAAAAGAACGAGGGCAGCCTGATACTGCATTTGCGATTGCAGTTATACTGCTTGTATTGATATTTATAATAAATATGTTAGCAAAACTGGCAGCAGTAAAATTAAAACAGAAACGGAGTTAGACTATGGATAGTATTATAACTACAAAAGACCTAAATTTATGGTACAGCACTAATCATGCCCTAAAAAATATAAATATATCAATTTCACCAAAAAAAATTACTGCATTTATTGGGCCTTCTGGCTGTGGTAAATCTACGTATTTAAGAACTATTAATCGAATGAATGATTTAGTAGAAAATTGTAGAATAGAGGGCGAAGTAAAACTTGATGGCGTTGACATTTATAAAAATATTGATGTGAATATGTTGAGAAAACGTGTTGGAATGGTTTTTCAAAAGCCCAATCCATTTCCTATGAGCATATATGACAATATTGCATATGGTCCTAGAATACATGGAATTAAATCAAGGATAAAATTAGATGAGATTGTGGAACGCTCTCTTAAACAAGCGGCAATTTGGGATGAGTGTAAAGACAGACTGAAAAAAAGTGCACTGGGAATGAGCGGTGGACAACAACAAAGACTTTGTATTGCAAGAGCACTTGCAGTTGAACCAGAAGTTCTTTTAATGGACGAACCCACATCTGCACTTGACCCTGTTTCTACTTCAAAGATTGAAGACTTGGCGATGGAGCTTAAAACAAAGTATACTATTATTATAGTAACCCACAATATGCAGCAGGCAGTCCGTATAGCAGATAAGACAGCATTTTTCCTAACTGGTGAAATAATAGAGTATGACAGTACAGAAAAGATGTTTTCTAACCCATCTGATAAAAGGACAGAGGATTATATTACAGGGAGGTTTGGATAATGAGAAATAAATTTGACAGACAGCTTTCACAGCTTAATACAGAGCTTATAACAATGGGTGCACTGTGTGAAGAAGCAATTACAAATGCGGTAAGATACCTTACAGATGGTGATGTAGAAAATAGAAATATATGTCTTGATGCTGACAGACAAATTGACAAAAAGGAGCGTGATATTGAAACACTCTGCATTAAACTGATTTTACAGCAGCAGCCAGTAGCAAAAGATTTGCGCATTGTATCAGCAGCACTAAAAATGATATCTGATATGGAGCGCATAGGCGACCAAGCATCGGATATTGTGGAAATTGCACCATATGTAGAAGAAAAAGGAACACTAAGTGAGACACATATAAAAGAAATGGCAGAAGCCGCTGCTAAGATGGTTTCAGAAAGTGTTGATTCTTTTGTAAAAATGAATTTAGATATTGCATATTCAGTTATAGAACATGATAATGTGGTAGATAGACTGTTTGACAATGTAAAGCAGGAACTGATAAAATCAATAACAAAAGGACAAAGCGATGCAGAGGCACTTATGGATTTACTTATGATTGCAAAGTATTTAGAGCGTATTGGAGACCATGCGGAAAATATAGCTGAATGGGTAATTTATTCTATAACTGGAAAGCATCAAAAACAATCTGAAAATAAGTAAATTGTACGAATGGAGGTAATATATGATTTGCCTTGTGGAAGATGATGATAACATTAGAAAATTAGTAAGTTATGCCCTGTCAAAAGATGGGTTTGAAGTGCAGGGATATTCTTCTCCAAAAGAATTTTGGGCAAAATTAAATTCTAACATACCAGAGCTTATTTTGCTTGATATTATGCTGCCAGAAGAAGACGGTCTTTCTATTCTTAAAAAGCTTAAAAATTGTACAAAAACAGAAAATATCCCTGTAATTATGCTTACTGCAAAGAGCAGTGAATATGATAAAGTAACAGGACTGGACGCTGGTGCTGATGACTATGTTGCAAAGCCGTTTGGAACGATGGAGCTAGTTTCAAGAGTACATGCAGTACTGCGCCGTTTTGAAAAAACACAGGCAAAAAAGGTATATGATATCGGGGAACTACATGTAGAACCTGCAAGACACGTTATATGTGTAACAGGAAAATCTGTAAATTTATCATATAAAGAATATTTGTTACTTATGGCTCTTCTTGAAGCAGAAGGTAATGTGGTAAAGCGTGACAGTCTGCTTGCCAGTGTATGGGGAGAATACTATACAGAATCCAGAACGCTTGATGTTCATATTCGAAAATTAAGAATAAAACTTGGCAATGCAGGCAGGATGATTCAGACAGTAAAAAATATAGGTTATAAGTTGGGAGGTGTAGACAGTGAATAAAAAAATCTTTCGTTATTCCTTATTTACAGTTTTTCTTGTCTTAATCGCTACTATTGTTCTTATTATGGGAATTTTATTTCATTTTTTTGAAAAGCAGATACAGGCAGAACTTGCTAATGAGGCAAATTTTATCGCTATGGCTGTTGAAAACGAGGGTTTAAGTTTTTTTGATAAATCTGGTAATTATAGCAATCGTGTTACACTTATTAGTTCAGATGGAACAGTGCTGTTTGATAGTGGTGTAGATGCCAATAAACTTGATAACCATGCAGAGAGAGAAGAAATTAAAGAAGCGATGGAAAAAGGAAAAGGCATGAGTATAAGGTATTCTACAACATTAACAGAAAAAACTGTCAACTATGCACTTAAACTTTCTGATGACAGTATACTGCGTGTTTCTACGGATCAGTATACAATTATCACAATCTTGTTAGGAATTACTCAGCCTATTCTTCTTATTATGATTATCGCTCTTGTTCTTACACTTGCACTTTCGTCAAGAGTATCAAAAGCAATTATAGAACCAGTCAACAAGCTTGATTTAGAATTTCCAGAAAATAACGATACATATGAAGAACTTGCACCATTACTTAGAAAAATTGCAGAACAGAAACAGACAATAGAAGAACAGCTTGCAGCTGCACATAAAAAACAAAATGAATTTAACCTTATTACTGAAAATATGAGTGAAGGCTTTCTCGTTATTGACCAAGATGCAAGTCTTTTAACATATAATTCTGCTGCATTAAAATTATTAGACATTGAATCCATATCCAGAGAAAATGATAATAACTCCAGTGTATTACTATTTTGTCGTGCCAAAGAATTTCGTGATGTTATATCAGGCGCACTGTCAGGGCAGAGGACAGAAAGCGTTATGGTACGTAATGAATGTAGCTACAGTCTTATCGCAAACCCAGTTTTTGAAGATGGATATGACACAGCTATAGGGGCTGTAGTTGTTATTTTAGATATTACTGAAAGAGAAAAAAGAGAGACACTTAGACGTGAATTTACTGCAAATGTTTCTCATGAATTAAAAACTCCACTTACTTCTATATCTGGATTCGCTGAACTTATGAAAGAAGGAGATGTACCAACAGAAAACGTAATTGATTTTTCACGCTCCATCTATGATGAAGCACAGAGACTTATAACACTAGTCAATGATATTATTAAAATTTCAGAACTTGATGGACACAATATTTCTTTTGAAAAAGAAGTTATTGATTTATATGAACTGGCAGATGAAATTATTAATCATTTGAAAAATGAAGCAGCAAAAAAGAATATAACATTTCATTTAATTGGAGGCAGCACAGAGATTAACTGCGTGCCTAAAATTCTTGATGAAATGCTTTATAATTTATGTGATAATGCTATAAAGTATAATAAACAAAATGGTACAGTAAATGTTATTATAAATCAGACAGAAAATGGTGTAAATGTTATTGTACAAGATACTGGAATTGGTATTCCTGCCACACATCAAAGCAGAGTTTTTGAACGTTTTTACAGAGTTGATAAAAGCCATTCCAAAAAAGCTGGTGGAACAGGACTTGGACTTGCTATTGTAAAACACGGTGCTATATACCATAATGCAAAAATTAGCCTTGAAAGCACAGAAAGCAAAGGCACAACAATTACCATTTGCTTTCCACTTACACTTCTATGAGTAACTTGCCATTGTATTTATGCATGGCGAATATTTGTATATTCAGAGATTTCACGATTTATTGTTACTAAATCATCCACACTCAGGTCGTGTACGCAAGTATGACCAGTAATTCTAGCAAAAGTTTTTAACTCTTCTAGTGTGACATTAAGATAATTGGCTACACGCTGGGCTGATTGTTCAACTTTAAGACGTTCTCTTAACTTTGGCTCTTGCGTGGCAATGCCAACAGGACAATTACCTAAACCACAGATTCTATATTGTTGACATGCAGCTGCAATCAGTGCTGCACTTGCAACAGCTATGGCATCTGCTCCCATAGCAAGTGCTTTTGCCATATCCGAAGACACACGCAGTCCACCTGTAATTACAAGAGAGATGTCAGAATGTACAGAATCAAGATATTTTCTTGCACGATAGAGCGCATAAACTGTAGGAACAGTTGTAGCTTCACGCAAAAACAGTGGACTTGAACCTGTAGCGCCTCCTCTGCCATCTATCGTGATAAAATCTGGTTCAGCAAAAACGCAGTACTCAAGGTCTCTTTCTATCCGTCCTGCTGCAATCTTAATACCTATAGGTCTGCCATCAGAACGATTTCTAAGCATAGTCACCATATTTTTCAAGTCTTCTTTAGAATTTATCTCTGGAAATTTGCTAGGACTCTGTACGTCTTCACCCTGCTTTTTACCACGTAGTTTAGCAATTTCGGCAGTCACTTTTTCAGCAGGCAGATGTCCACCCATACCAGGTTTTGTACCTTGTCCAATCTTAATTTCAATCGCATCTGCATTACGAAGATTTTCATCAGTCACGCTATATTTATTTGGAATATATTCAAATATGTATTTATAAGAAGCAGCACGTTCTTCTGGAAGGATACCGCCTTCCCCGCTACACATAGCAGTCTTAGCCATAGCAGAGCCTTTTGCCAGTGCAACTTTGATTTCCTTAGATAATGCACCAAAAGACATATGTGATATATATACTGGATTGTGCAAAATCATAGGTTTTTTTGCGTGTTTACCAATAACAGTCATTGTAGTGACAGGCTCATCTTCATCAAGTGGGGCTGGATTAAGCTGTGCACCTAATATCAAAATATCATCCCAAGACGGCATAGGCATTTTTGTACCCATTGCACCACTAATAGTCTTTCCAGTAACTGCCATCTGATGAATTTCTTCCATATAACGACAGGATGAATCAGTTCGATAGAAACTTTTATCATAATTTAAATCCATAGACCCTGTGCTATATGTTTCCATGCTGCCTGTGTTATTTATTACAGAAGTTTTCATTTGTTCAGAAGGTGTTTCTTCTCTGAATTTTTCACGAGGTTGGTGACAAACTGGGCACTCTTCTGGTGCTTGTTCACCTTCATAAACATAACCGCATACAGTACAAACAAATTTTTTCATAATAAAACGGCAAGGAAACCCACTGCCTTTAGGCGGTGGGAGGAATTGCGTCATGTAGTAGCAATCCCTGCGTCTTGCATTCTCCTCTCTATTAAAAATGTTTTTCTTGTTTCTAATAATTGTATTTTCTTGTAAGAAGCACTTCTATGGATAATTTCTCCGTTTAGTTTGCGTAAGTCAAAATAACCACTACTTCTTCTTCCAAAAATAAATCCTATCTCTTTCTTATACTTTACTTTATCAAATAAACGGAACCCCTTTATCATGTAAGAGGCTTGACTTCTTTTCTTCTTGCCACCCTTTAAAAAATTTACCTTATGAATTTGTCGGTTATGACAGCGAATTTTTTTCTGATAAAAATAGTAACCTAAAGGAGCTGCATCTGGATTTCCTGCAATACACCGTGCATCTATGTAATGATATTTAGGTAAATGGTGGCTAATTCTTGTATTTTTAGTAATATATCCATATGTCATACTTACATCAGGATAATTTTTCTTTAATGCCTCATAAAATGACCATCGCATAA